>CAUTRX010000148.1:0-4183 GCA_963540775.1 uncultured Treponema sp.
ATTAAAAAAGAAAAACCTCGTCGTAAAACCGGCTTTACAAAACGAGGTTTTATATCTTTGCAATTATAATTATTTACCGTCTTTTGTCAATTATATTCCGGCAATCTCGGCACTCTTGCCGACACTTGTTCATGCCGAGCCCCCTTCACTATGTGATGTTTTTTCTTTATACTGAAAAGCGATGAATTACGGATTCTTTAGACTTGCTTGTGCAAGCCCGCGCGTTACCGTTGCCGATTGTGAGTGCAATGCGCACGAAATTATAAAACTGCTCACACGGGCCGAAAAAGACGGTGTCGAATGCATGGTATTCCCGGAATTGTCGATTACGGGGGCAACCTGCGCCGGCCTTTTTTTTCAAACACACTTAATACACCGCGCCTGTCGTACTCTTACGGAACTTGCCGAGCGCACAAAGGACTGCCCGATTCTCTATGCGCTGGGCGCACCGCTTCGGGTTTGCGGCGGGCTTTTTAACTGTACCGTTTTTGTCTACAGGGGACGCATTTTAGCTGCGGTACCTAAAACCCGTATCGGAAAAGAGAGCGGAACCCGCTTCGGTTTTACCTCTGCGGCCGCCGTCTGGCAGGGTGCGGTTATCGATATCGGTTTTCATACCGGGATTCCCTTCGGTACCGATATAGTGATACGGACTCGTACCGAGCCGTATGCGGGCACTTGTACCGAAGCGCGGGACGTATACATCGGCGCCCGCATCGGAGAAGACATTTATGAGCCCGATGTTCCGCCGTTTTCGGGGTGTGGGCCGCACATTATACTGAATCCGTCGGCACAGCCCTTTATTGCAGGAAGCGCAAAGCGGATACATCGTGCTTTGTGCGTTCAGTCCGAACGCTGTGCCGCTGTCTGTGTCCGTGCGAATGCGGGAAGCGGAGAATCGGCAACCGACTACGTGTTCCGCGCCGACAACGGTATATTCGAAAACGGCAGGACGCTTGCGCAAACCGATGTCCGTCCCGATTTTAAAACACGGGCTGCCCCGGCCGACGAGGCGGGTATTATCGGCACGGACGGGTATCTTGTGCGGGAGGCGGATATACAAATTCTCGAAGCCGAACGTCTTAGGCGTTTTGCCGAATGGGGGGGGATTGGAGCTTCACAAATCCCGAAGCCGCGTATTGTCGAAGCGTGCGCCTCGCAGTTTGCAAACGGTGCGTGCTCTGCTGTTACATACTCCGATACAAAGCCTGCACCTGAAGGCGTGCAAAACCGCGGGAGCAACGCGCCTGTAAAAAACGGCTTACGTCGTCATATTGCGTGCCTTCCCTTTGTAAGCGAAAATCCTGAGGAGCGCAATGAGCGCTGTGAAGAAGTGCTGTCCATTCAAGCTTTGGGCTTGGCCGAGCGGCTTACAAATACCGGCATTAAGCAAGCGGTTATAGGGTTGTCGGGCGGGTTGGATTCAACTCTTGCCCTTTTGGCTGCGGTCAATGCGTTTAAAATCTGCGGCTTTCCCCCCTCAGCGATACACGCTTTTTCGATGCCCTGTTTCGGTACAAGCGCGCGGACAAAAAACAATGCCGAAAAACTTGCGTCCCTTTTGGGCGTAAGCTTTAAAGAAATCGACATACAACACGCCGTGAGAGCCCATCTTAAAGACATCGGTGCAAGCGAGGACGTGCACGACAGTGTTTACGAAAACGCTCAAGCGCGTGAACGCACGCAAATACTGATGGACAGTGCGAACAAAATCGGCGCTCTTGTTATCGGCACGGGAGATCTTTCCGAATCGGCGCTCGGCTGGTCAACTTACAACGGCGACCATATGTCGATGTACAACGTAAACGCGTCGATTCCCAAAACTCTTGCGCGCGGCCTTGTGCTGTATGCGGCTGAACACGCAGCCGATTACTGTGCATGCAATACTGAAGGCGGAAACAAGGGCAGCGGTGCCGATGCGGCGGAACTTACTTCGATTTTGCAGGATATTGTGCAAACGCCGGTCAGTCCCGAACTTTTGCCCGCCGAAAACGGGCACATTGCGCAAAAAACCGAAGACATTCTCGGCCCCTACGAGCTGCACGATTTTTTTCTGTACTATGTTGTGCGCAGGGGGTTTTCACCGCGCAAAATACTGTTTTTGGCCGAATGCGCCTTTGCAGGCGAATACGAGGCTGGCTGCATAAAAGAAAAACTCGCGCTTTTTTACCGGCGCTTTTTTACAAATCAATTTAAACGCTCGTGCATGAGCGACGGCATATCAGTCGGAACGATATCGCTTTCACCACGGGGCGCTTTTTCCATGCCCAGCGACGCACAAGCTTCGATGTGGCTGAAAGAACTTGAAAATCCGGCTTAAACGGCGGCTGTGCAATACTCATAGCAGAGAAAACACTAATCCGGCAGGAGGAAACAATGAACAATTTTAATTACTGGACACCCACAAAGGTGATTTTCGGAAAAGGTGCCGAAAATCAAACGGGTAAACTCGTAAAAGCGCAAAACTGTACGAAAGTGCTGGTACACTTCGGCGGTGCAAGCGCAAAGCGTTCGGGGCTTTTGGACAGAATATGCGATTCTTTAAAAGCCGAAAACATCGACTATGTACTTCTCGGCGGCGTTGTGCCGAACCCGCGTCTGTCTTTGGTGCGCGAAGGTATAGCTTTGTGCAAAAAAGAGGGAGTGGATTTTATCCTCGCAGTCGGCGGCGGAAGCGTATTGGATTCGGCTAAAGCCATCGGCTACGGCGTTGTAACCGAAGGAGACGTCTGGGACATTTATACTAAAAAGATTGAACCTGCAGGCTGCCTTCCCGTCGGTTCGGTACTCACAATTGCTGCGGCCGGAAGCGAAATGAGCGACTCTTCGGTTATTACTAACGAGGACGGTTGGCTCAAACGCGGTTACAGCTCGGACTACGGGCGCTGCCGTTTTGCCGTTATGAATCCCGAATTAACGGCCACCCTCGACAAATGGCAGACAATGAGCGGCTGTACCGACATTATTATGCACACCCTCGAGCGTTATTTTTATCCTACGGACGAAATCTCGGGTGAAAACACAATTACCGACAGCATTGCCGAAAGTTTAATCAAAACGGTTATAAAAAATGCCCTGATTCTAAAAGACAAGCCGAAAGATTACAATGCGCGCGCTCAAATTATGTGGGCGGGAAGTCTTTCGCACAACGGGTTAACCGGTTGCGGTAACGGTACAAGCGATTGGGCGACCCACCAAATCGAACACGAATTGAGCGGTATGTTCGACATTACCCACGGAGCGGGGCTTGCCGCGGTATGGGGAAGCTGGGCGCGCCACGTGTATAAGGAAAACCCCGCCCGCTTTGCACAGCTTGGGCGTAATGTCTTCGGCATTTGCGAAACCGAAAGCGAACAAGCGGCCGTAAAAGGTATTGAAGCAATGGAAAACTTTTTCCGCTCAATCAATATGCCCGTTTCGGTAAAAGACATGAACATCGATTTAACGGAAGAGCAAATCGACACCCTTGCCTCTAAATGCAGCTTTGAAAAAACGAGGACGGTCGGTTCTTTTAAAAAATTGCGGTACGAAGACCTTGTCTCAATTTACAAAGCTGCGGCGAAGTAACGGGGCAGTGCAGTAACCGAGCCGGACGCCCCATTTCCGCACAAATAAATATGAATACCAAACGCTTATCGTTATTCTTCCTGCTTTTACTTTTACAGCCGGTTGTTTATGCTCAAACAAAGGGGGTGCCGAAACGCGAATCGGTCATCGCCTTTCACGCAAGCGTCGACTCCGACAAAACAGGCAAAAACCTGATAAAAGAGCTGCCGCTCTTACAAAAACGGGGAATCAACACGCTTTTTCTCGAAATAGGCTACAACTATCAATGGAAAAGCGAGCCGAAACTCTATAACAAATATGTGCTTTCCGAAACCGTTGCACGCGAAATTGCCGCCGAATGCCGCAGGCTTTCCATCGACCTTATCCCCGAAATAAACTGCCTCGGCCATCAATCATGGAAAAACAAAACCTTCGCCCTGCTCAAAGCCTATCCCGAACTGGACGAAACGCCGGGCCTCTACCCCGGCAATAAGGGTATTTATTGCCGAAGCCTCTGCTCTTCCAATGAAAAAGTTTACACAATTTTATTCGGTTTAATCGACGAAATTACCGAAGTCTTTTCGGTAAAAAAAATACATGTCGGCTTGGACGAGGTGTTTTTGATCGGCGAAGACGC
>CAUTRX010000149.1:0-4177 GCA_963540775.1 uncultured Treponema sp.
AAAAGTAAACAATGCCGCGTTGATTTGTAACGGAAACTTTACAATATCCAATCTGTGTTTAAATGCGCCGATGGCAAAATAATAAATCGGGATTAAAATCAGTATTGTTGTAAAAACGAGGACGGTTTCGTTTAAAAAGCGGCACAGCATTTTTTTTGTTTTAACGGAAACGGCGCGGTTTTTTATCAAAAAATTTCCTCGCGTTTTCTTAGATAAAAAAATTCCGCAAAAGATATACAGGTTATAATAACCGTCAGGATTACGGACAGTGCAGCTCCGATACCGTATTCTCTGACAAAAAAACCGAAAAAATAAATCCGCTGCGTTAATAATCTTGTCGAAAATCCGGGCAGTCCCTGCGAAATAGTCAGCGGCAATTCGTACATTTTGAATGCGGTAATGCTCGTAGTTAAAACATTGAGTGTTGTCGCCGGCGCTATCATGGGAATGACGATATAGCATAATTTGTGTATGTTCGTCGCGCCATCAATACTCGCCGCTTCGAACAATTGCTTGGGAATATTTTGGAGGCCGGCCAAAAATATGACAATGCACAGTCCCGTAAGCGACCAGACAGTGGCTACAATTATTGCGCCGTGTGTTACGCAGTACGTTTCGAGCCAATTTATCGGCTGCATCCCCAGCTGTTTTAAAATCGTGTTTATAACGCCGCTGTTATAATTGTACATAATATTCCACAATATGCCGATGACTGCGGGACTTAACAGGCAGGGCAAAAACCACAAAACCCTTAAAAACGGTCTGTTTATTGCGGGTTTATCCTTTTGGTCCAATGCGAGTGCGGCAAAAAAGGAAATTGTTACGGTGAATAGGGTAACTCCCGCCGCATACACGAGCGTCCATATAAACATAGTCGCAAACCCTTCGGTAGAAGGCAACAGCGCGTAGTTTTGCAGCCCGACAAATTGCATGTCGGCGGATATTCCATTCCATTTATAGAAACTGTAATGCAATACATTGATTACGGGAATTACGATAAAAATTACGCAAAGTAACACAACCGGACATAAAAACAGTACGCCGATTATTGTCCGCTGTTTTTCAAAATTCGAAAGACTTTGTTTATTTGGTTTCATACACTCCTATACGATCACGGAAATCGGTCGAATGCATCGACAAAACAGTCGTGATTACGGTCAGTTTACGTGGCTTTCTTTAAGGGTTTTTGTCATCTTTGCAACAGCCTTTTGAGCGCTTACATTTCCGGCATACACGTCTCTAAGCGCCGTACATGCCGTATCGGCAAATTGCGGCGTCCATAAATTAAAGCCCATTGTTACATACTGTGCTTTATTCATCGCCGGAACAATGGCGGCAATTTGCGGAGGCAGTTTGATTAAATCGGCCGTCAAATTTTGCAAAACGGGAATTGTACCGCGGTAATTTAGATTCAGCGCAAAATTTTCAGGTTTGAACATCCATTCAAAGAAGATTTTTCTTGCTTCTTCGATTTTCGGATTCTTTTCTTTTTGCGCCGAAAGACCGTAGCCCGTTTCGGGCGAAACGGTTATCCACGGCTCGCTACCATTTGCATTAAAGGGCGGCAAAGCACATGCAATATTCCGACCGCCCGATAAAATAGCACCTGCAGTCCAATTACCGGCCACAGCCATCGCCGCCCTGCCGTCGTTGAGCGCCGCTATAACGTCGTCGTCTATAGAACTTGCCGAACCTCTAAGTAAAAAAGGAGATATTTCGGCAAGCATTTTTGTAATTTCCGGATACATATCAAAATCGAAGGTACCGTTAAGCATTTGTTTTTCGTATGTGCCGGCTCCGATTTTATTGCCGCATGCGTTTGCAACAATAGTTTCAAAAAGCATCCAGCATGTAGTCGGATTTTTGCCGCCGATTATCAAAGGGGCGGCATCCGTTTTATTTCGGATATCGGTACAGCATTCAATAAATTCATCCCAATTTGCGGGAGCTTTATTCCAGCCGGCTTCTTTTAGAATATCCATATTTAGATACATTGTGCTGAATGCGGCCCCTTGCGTAAAACCGAACAATATGCCGTTGTAAGTAAACGAATCTTTATAACCTTGCGGGATGCGGGATGCCGCTTCAAAGCGGCTCAAGTCGCTTAAAAGCCCTTCATCTATCATGCCTCTGGTGAGGGTATTGTTGTTTACTTGCAATAAATCGGGTAGGTCGTTCGCTGCCAATCGAGCTGTAAGAAAATCGTCGGTTAATTCTCCGACTCCTACAGCTTCGACGTTTATCCACGGATAGGCCGCTTCAAATTTTTTTTCCAGCACTTCCCAGCCGTCGAGCCATTCTCCCATGCCCAAAGCCGCTTCAATGGTTACAACTTCTTTTTGCGAATGACGTTTTCCGTTTATGTACACAAAAAAAACGGAAAGTAAAACGCCCAACAGAATCACAGCCGTTTTTTTGATTTTTATTTCCATCAATTACTCCTAGCGATAAAATCGGCAGATCTTTCAACCTGACCACAAATTTACTATCATAAAGTTATTAGAGGGCATTGTCAATTCAAACGGCTTTTTGTCTGTTATCAGCGGGGATTCTTTTTTTAATTTCTTTCAAAAAATAAAGTTTTTAGAGATTCCTTAAAAACGGCGGCTGGACGCTGCGATGTTCCGCTTGTATAGTTAATATTTCATCTGTATAATGGGATTTGAGGAGTGTGCCGTGAAAAAGAGAAGTGTCATATGTGCGGTATTTTATGTAAGTGCGGCGGTTTTAATTATCGGCTGCGGTTTAGCTAAAATTCACGATACGGATAAACCGGTATACGAAGCGGTTTTGTATCGGGACAGAGGGCAGAGTTTTACACTGTCGCACATACAGTCCGACTTCGGGTTGGTATCCGCCTTTTACCGGGATATTTGCTTGAATTTCGGCTTACTCCGCTCAATCGATGCGGATACATTGCGAGAATCCTGTGCCGTTATAACAGCCTCTTTGAAGGCGGGAAAAAAAATTCAATTTGCGGTAAAAAATTACGAAGACGGAGCGGAACTGACGTTTAATTTCGGTCAGCTTCCCGATGCGGAAGATTCCGTTTTTATTACATCCAATTACGATATGCATGAAAACCGCTTGCTGCGTAGCGATGAAAGTGTTGAAAATTCGTGGGGAGCGCTTTTTTTTGTTATCGACGGCTGTGTTATCGATTACCGTGCGCCGGACAATGCTGTGAAAACCGAAAATGCGGCCGATTACGCGCGCGGTCTGTTATACGATAAAAATCCTTCGAACGACCACGAGGCTGTAGGTTTTCTCGAAAAATATATTGCCGGCGAATTTTCTCCGCACGCGCTTATTGTGTTGGCTCAACTTTATTTTAACGGCAAAAATATTGAAAAGGGGTTAAAATTACTCGAAGATAATAAAGATGCGATTTTAAAATCGGCCGTACACGATGATGACCTACGCGATGCGTTCGACTGCGCATATGAAGAAGGAAAAGCGCTGGAACTGATATACGGGCATACATAAACGGAGAATGATATGCAGGTTTTAAAAGAAGAAGTACGCAGCCGCATTTTAGCCGCCGCGGAAAAAGTGTTTTATAAAAAAGATTTTCGCGGAGCAAAATTGTTGGAAATTGCGCACATAGCCGAAGTTCCGGTAGCCCTCATTTATACCTATTTTAAAAACAAAAATGAACTTTTTAACGCGATTGTTGCGCCCGTGTATGAAGGTTTTTTTTCCGCAATGCAGGAAGAAGAATCGATCGATGCTCCTCCGGCCGAACGTTTTGAACAAGCCGGCAAAAAATACATTCAGGGTCTTTTACGCGAACATCGGCGCTTTGTTATCTTGATGGATAAAAGTTCAGGCACGGAACATGAAAATGCAAAACAAAAGATGATTGAAGGCTTGCAATCGCACATTGAACGCGGTTTGGAAAAATATTCCGCCATCCGTTCCGCCCCCATGCTCGCTCACATTTTGGCGAGCAATTATACCGAAGGCCTTTTGGAAATAGCCCGTCATTATCAGGGACAAGACTGGGCGGAACAGCTCCTCACTCTTATGGACAAGTGCTATTATCACGGCGTGGAATCACTTTAGATACGTTTGTGGTCAATGTAAGCCACGGCAAAGATAAGCGTGCATAAAAAAATACCGCAGGATCTTTGTCCGTGCGGTATTTGTATGCCGTTTCGGGCGAAAATGCGCAATG
>CAUTRX010000150.1:0-4162 GCA_963540775.1 uncultured Treponema sp.
TATACCGAAAAAGGGTGTGTACGGCTTCTTCTGACTAATGCGCAATAGCACATTTGGGGTTTTCGAAAGAGCCGCGTATGTACCGTATATTTTTTATCTTTAAATCGTGCGTCCGTTTTTCGGCTTCGGCAATATTCTTTTTATGATTACAAAGCATTCGTTTTCTCCTCACGAATGACAGTATAGGGGAAAACCGAAAATGCCGCCCTGGCTTTTCCGTACGAAAAATATAGGGTATTCGGAAGACCGGCGGATTAGCGGAAGCGGTAGTATTCGAAAATCTCCGTAAAACCGCGGCGCAGTGATGCTTCGTCGGGAAGCCACGGGTAGCGGCCGTAAAGTTCGGCGATTTCGCGTATCAGGTTTTCGCTGAAGGTTTCGGGTGTGCAAACGGTTGCGGCGGAGCTTTCGGCGTTGTCTTCGTGCACCGCTGCCGAGTCGTGTGCGGCTTTGTGCGCCGCCTTCAGTGCCGCCGTCATGTCGTTTTTGAAAGAGGCGCTGTCGATTGCAATGTCTTCGTTGCGGCTTTGTATATCCGTTATACGCCATCGCTTATTAAAGCTGAGGGTAAGTTCATCGTTTCGGTGCATTACCGAATAGTTTTCGGCGCCTTCGTTGGCAATTATAAAAAAATCGGCATGTATGCGTACGCTATCGCCCTTTTCGGCATAGGCTGTATGAGTGTACGTCGGTAAAACGGTACCCTTACCGTCCATCTCGGCGATTGAAAGGCGGGTTAAGCCGAATATCCAAATGCTCGCCGGGTCATACGAAAACGGCCATTGTTCGGGCGGCAAAAAGGGCGGTGATTTTTCGTAGGCTTGGCGTATTTTTCCCGTAACGAATAAATTGGCGGCCATATTCGAGTACGCTTTTACCGCCTTATGGGTGCCGCAGCCGTCCATCACTATGGTATCCAGAGTATGCAGCCCGTTATAAAACGTGTGCACAACCTCAATCGGCGTCATTCCCTTTGTGTTAGGGCGCTCCAGATTCGTTTTGATGATACTGATCGCCGCAATCAAAACGATTGCAAAAAGTCCCGTACCGAACGCGAGTTTTGTTCCGTGTTTGCGCATAAACCGCCTGCGCCGTACGGTTTTTTGTTGTGCGCGGACAAAGAGGGCAAGCGATTGTTGTTCCGGAGAATCGGAATTGTCGTCGGCGGGCGAAGGTACCGTGTTGCCGCTTACGGCAGGCGGAACGGGAAGCGGTACAAACGGATTTTTTTTGAATGCCTTTTCCGTTATGACGAACGAAGGAAGTGCCCGCTGTCCGTGAACCTTTGCCTGTCCGCCGCCTTCGGTTCCGTATCCGCCCGTATGCCTGTTGCCGTGCCCGCCGCGTAATGCAAAAGCCGCGCCCTTGCGGTTTTTTTTCGGGGCGGCCAGTGCCGCGTCTACGGAGTGAATAAGGGCGCGCAAAGCTTCACCTTCGGAATTGTCCGCAATATGCGGAAAAAGACAGGCAAGCGGAATAAAATTATTGTCCGCATAATCTTCCGTCCGCCGCTCATCGTCGATTTCTGTAAAGGGCGGTTTTCCCGTCAGTACCGCGTATACGCAGGCGGCAAAGGTAAACGTACGGCTTTCGTGCCCGCTCATGCCGCCGCGTACCCAAAAACCGTAAAGTGCGGCGCGCTCTGCTCCCGTGCGGGCAAGTACGCTGCGTTCAAACAGGGCGGGCGGCAAAAACAAAACCGAACCGTCATCGGCGTATAAAACACTTAACGGTCCGCAGTTACGCGGCGTATCGGCAATTCCGTGTCGCGCCGCGCCGCCTGTTTGGTGTGCTTCGTGAGTATCGCCGTATTCTGCGGCGCGGTATACCGCATCAAGGGCGCGCAGGGCGGCGATTTTTTCGCGGCAGCCGTTTTGCACTTCAGACGGCGTTTGCCCTGCCGATTGTGCCGCCGCCTCTTTGCAAGCGCCCATCGCATCTTCCATAAACGATAAAAGCGGTTTTCCGTTAAAAGGCGGAGCCGACAGTATAACCGTGCCGTTTTTATGCCCCTGTTCCGCCGTGTTTCGGCTGCGGCATTCGGTACCCGTAAAACGGAATGCGGCGGTTGCAAATCCTCCGCCGGGTGCCGGTGTGTACAAAAGTCCCTGTTCGCTCATATATTGGCCGCAGCGCGAACGCGCAAATTCCTGCTCGCTCAAGCCGCTGTCCAATTCCAAAGCATCCGCTTTTATGTTCAATACATCGCTTATATTCATCGTTACACACCGTTATACGGCCGTTTTCAGCGGCGCCCCGACGGAGCGTACAGGTATTTAAAGTAATCCATATTCGTACTGAATGCCGCGTCAAAGTTGGGAAGCGTGGTTTTATACGATTCCATGCTTTTCCAGAACGCGTAAAACTCGGGATCTTTTGCATATGCCTGTGCGTAAATCTGCGCCGCTTGAGCATCCGCATTTCCTTTAATTTCCTGCGCTCTGCGGTACGCTTCGGATTCTATGCTCTTTTTGTCTTTTTCCAGTTTTCCCAGTAAATCGGCCTTTTGTCCTTCGCCCCACGAGCGGTATGCTTGGGCAACCTGTTTGCGGTCGGTAATCATGCGGTCGTATACGCTTTCGGTCAATTCGTCCGAGTACTTTATTTGGCGCGGCACAATGTCGATCAATTCAATGCCGTATTCGCCGATTGTTTTACGCGCTTCGGCGGCCATTTCCAAACTTAATTGACGGCGTCCTTTGGAAACCTGTTCGACGAGGGTGTTTGCATTGACCAGCGATTCAATTTGCACTTGTGATTCGTTAAAGCCGTCGTTTGTAGTCTCCGTTGCATTTTCCGTTAAGTCGCTGCGGATTTTTTCGTTTATTTGATTGGAAGTACGCACTACTTCGCTCAGCGGGTTTTGCGTAATAACCGTCCGCGTTGCCGAGTCGATAACATCGCTTAAACGATTGTATGCGGCGTTCAATGTTACCAACGACTGATAAAAGCGTTTGGGGTCGGTAATGCGCCAGCGCGAAGTTGTGTCGACGATAATAAATTGATTTTCTTTTGTGGGAATGCGGTAGGCGTCTCCGTCCAGCGATAAAATCAGTTTGGGATACACGGTTACCATATCTATAAACGGCACTTTAACGTACAATCCGGCTTGCGTGCGCACGTTGGTGATTTTACCGAGCCGGGTAACCACCGCCTGCGAGCCTTCATTGACAATGTACAGCGGGCCTATCAACAAAAAGGCGGTAACAAGGATGGCGATCATAGCCAGTGTTGCGTACAGTTGTTTCGATTTCATTCTGCAGCTCCTTTTTTAAGGTCGAGGTTTTTTATGGGCAATACGTTGTTCAATTTGCCGTCTATGAGCAAGGTTTTATCATTCGCATTGAACACTTGTTCGAGGGTTTCCAAATACAGGCGCTCTTTTGTAACGGCGGGCGACTTGCGGTACTCCTGATACACCGCATTAAAACGGGCGACATCTCCGTGCGCTTGATTAATGCGTTCCACCGCATAGCCTTCGGCAATTTGAATTTGCTGGTCGGCTTTTCCTTTTGCAAGCGGAATTTCGCGTTTGTATGCTTCTTTACCCTCGCTTATGTAGCGTTCGGCATCCTGACTTGCGCGGTTTACGTCTTCGAATGCATCCTGAACGCCTGCCGGCGGAACGATATTTTGCAGTTTAACGGTCGACACCCGTATGCCCAAACCCAACTGATTAAAGTTTTCGTTCATCAAAACCTTTGCCGATTCTTCTATCGCGGAGCGCTCGGAACTCATAACATCCAATATGGCGCGGTCGCCGACAAGGGTGTTTACAACGGATTGAGAAATATCGCGTATGGTTTGTACGCGCTCCTGTACGTTAAACAGCCATGCGGCCGGGTCTACTATGTTGTACTGAATAATCCATTCAACGTCGACGATATTCAAGTCGCCGGTGAGCATGGTGGATTCTTTGGTAATACCGTTTTTGTAGGAATTTGTTTGTCCCGATTTGAGCGTGGTAAAGCCGAATTGTTCGGTTTGTACAACCCGTATGGGGACATTGTAGTTTTTGTCTATTCCGAACGGAATTTTAAAGTGCAAGCCCGCATCGAGCGTTTTGCGGTATTTGCCGAAGCGGGTGAGCACCGCTTGTTCGGTTTCATCGACAATAAAAAAACTTGTCGCCGTAATGCTCAACCCCAATACAATACACACC
>CAUTRX010000151.1:0-4160 GCA_963540775.1 uncultured Treponema sp.
CTTGGTTGCTGTCGCTCTCATCGATTTTAAGCTTCTCGCCTTCGATGATGATGTCATCTCCGATGGTGATTGTGCCGTCTTTCAAGCCTGTTGCCGTATCTGTTCTTCGGAAAGCGGAAAACAGATTCAATATATTTGACAGCTCTCGTCATGCGGGCTGCATTCTCCGCTACTGTAACGAGCGCAAGCGGGCAAACTCGCCGCCGGATTCCGTCAGGGTATTATAGCTGCCTTCCTCTATAATGCGGCCGTCTTTGAGTACGAAAATGCGGTCGACATTACGCACCGTAGAAAGCCGGTGGGCAACGATAAAGCAGGTGCGTCCCTTAATCAGCGTATCGATTGCTTCCTGCACCAGTTTTTCGGAAACCACATCGAGTGCACTTGTCGCCTCGTCAAAGATAAGAATATGCGGATCGCGGATAAGGGCGCGGGCTATGGCAATGCGCTGGCGCTGACCGCCGGACAATTTAGCGCCGGATTCGCCGATGACCGTATCAAAGCCGTCGGGCAGTTTTTCGATAAACTCCAAGGCATTGGCAAGCCGGGCCGCTTCTTTTACCTGCTCAAGTGTTACATGAGGAAGGCCGTAGCTGATATTCTGAAATACCGAACCGGAAAAAAGTACCACCGACTGCGGGACGACGGAAATAAATCTGCGGTAACTGCGTAAATCAATCGTGCATAAATCGGTACCGTCAACACAAACCGAACCGGCTTGAGGAAAGCGTAAGCCCAATATCAGCTGCATGATAGTCGATTTTCCCGAGCCGGATTCCCCGACAAAGGCAACGCTTTCCCCCGCCTTCACGGTAAAAGAAAGATCATTCAGTGCGTGAAGCTGCGCTTCCGGATAGGAAAAATGTACGTTGCGAAAACACACTTCGCCGGAAAGCGAAGTCATCTCGGGTTTGCCTTCGTTCCGTTCAATTTCATCTGATTCCAAGATTTCGCCGAGCGAGCGGACTGCGTCGATACCGCGCATCACATCGGGATACATATTGATAAGCGTTGCAACGGAGTTCAGCACCATATTGAAAAATCCCTGGTAAAGGATTATATCGCCGGTGCCGATTTTTCCTGCAAAGGCAAACGGCACCGTTACGCCGAGACAGGCAATTTGCAGCAGTTGAAAGGCAACCCAGTTTGTCGAACCGAACAGCGCACTTACAATGTCGAGCCGTAAACCGTTTTTGAAAACCGCTTTGAATTCTTTTTCCAGTTTTTCCTCTTCCGTTTTTTCCAAGCCGTGCGCCTTGGTTACCGGCAGCATGGCAAGCATTTCGGTAATTTCGGCGGTCATTTTTTCCATGTCGCGGCGCAGTAAGCTGTTGGTGGAATTCATTTTGCGGCGGAATACCCGCATAATCACCAGTACAAGCGGTATGCAGACAGCATATAAAAACGATACGGCCGGCGCTTTTTTAAGGGTCATGATAAAGGCGATAAAAAAGGAGGTAACTGCCGGCAGATAAATGTTCATACCGATCATTATTACATTACGGATGGATTCAACGTCGCGGAGTATCTTTGATTGAATGACGCCGGTCGCCGTTTTATCGTGGAATGCTACGGACAACTGTTGCAAGCGCCGGATAATGGTCATCCGCATATTTGCTTCAATACTCCGTATGGATTTTGCAAGGAAATAGATGAATATAGTGTGAGTGCCGATGTTTTGCTGTGCGCGTGTAACGTTTTTGTTTCAGGCTGCTGTAAAGCAAAAGAAACCCTGTTGATGATATTTGCGGTAATAATCGGCAGTGCCCATGAAGGACTGTTTTTAATTAAAAAGAATATCGCCGAGAGAACAAGATTAAGCCTTTCTGCCGAAAACAGGCGGAACAGGGTTTTAACCGGTTTTTGAGTATCAAAATAATACTCACCTATAGCCCGCTTTTTATGACACAAAGAAGCATCCATAGACATAATTACTAGCCGTTTCGAAGGCTTTTGTCAAGCTCATAAAAAGAGGGATGTCCGAAAAGCAGTCGGCTCTCGGGACATCCCCAAACTGTTCGACAACGGCAAGGCCGATAGCCTGCGATCATGTAAGCCCGCTAAGGTCTATTCCTTTGCCGTAGTAATGCCGGCACCTTTTCCCGCCCAAACGAACGGGAACGGACGCTTACATTTTTTGCAAATTCGCTTCCAAAATATCAAGCTGTTGACTCAATTCTTTGGGTAAGTGATTTTTGAATTTCGGGTAGTGGTTTGCACGGATATCGGCAATCTCTTTTTTCCAGCCTTCCTTATCGACGGAGGTGATTTCTTTCATCGCTTCGGCGGAGATATTCAAGCCGTCCGTGTTAATCGCGCCTTCTTTGGGCATATAGCCGATTGCGCTGTCCACGTAGTTGTCTTTGCCGTCGCAGCGGTCGAATACCCATGCCAATACGCGGCTGTTTTCGCCGTAGCCGGGCCACATAAAATTGCCGTCGGCGTCTTTGCGGAACCAGTTAACGTAGAAGATTTTGGGCAGTTTGTCTTCGCTCGATTTTTTACCCACGTTGATCCAGTGCTGAAAGTAATCGCCCATGTTGTATCCGCAAAAGGGGAGCATTGCAAACGGGTCGCGGCGCACCTGTCCTACCTGGTCGGAAATAACGGCAGCGGTAACTTCGGAACCTACTATGGAACCGAGGAATACGCCGTGGTTCCAATCGCGCGCTTGATGAACCAAAGGAATGGTTGAGGGGCGCCGTCCGCCGAATAAAAAGGCGGAAATCGGCACGCCTTTGGGGTCTTCCCATTCGCTTGCGATACAGGGGCACTGTTTGGCCGGAGCCGTAAAGCGCGCGTTCGGGTGAGCGAATTCTTCACCTTTGGGGCTTTTGTCTTTGGGTAAGGCATCGCGGGTGTTTCCCTTCCAGTCAACAAGTTTTCCTTTTGCCGGATAGCCGATTTGCTCCCACCATACGTCGCCGTCTTCGGTAAGAGCGCAGTTCGTGAATATACTGTTTTCTTTGCAGGATTCCATAGCGTTTTTGTTGGAATCGTCGGAAGTACCCGGCGCAACACCGAAAAATCCCGCTTCGGGGTTGATGGCGTAGAGGCGGCCGTCATCGCCGAATTTCATCCACGCGATATCGTCTCCGACCGTTTCGACTTTCCAGCCGGGAATCGTGGGAATAAGCATGGCGAGGTTTGTTTTGCCGCACGCCGAGGGGAAGGCGCCGGTAACGTATTTAACTTTGCCTTCGGGGTTGGTGAGCTTGAGGATGAGCATGTGCTCGGCAAGCCAGCCCTCGTCGCGTCCCAAAACCGAAGCGATACGCAAAGCAAAGCATTTTTTGCCGAGCAGTGCGTTTCCGCCGTAACCCGAACCGTACGACCAGATAAGGCGTTCTTCGGGGAAGTGGGAAATATATTTGTGTTCCATATCCGCGCAGGGCCAAATGCCGTTGTCGCTTTCACCGTCTGCAAGGGGCTTTCCGACCGAGTGCAAGCAGGGGATAAACTCACCCGTTTCGTTTATAAGCTTGAGGACGGCGGTTCCCACGCGGGTCATAATGTCCATATTGCAGACAACGTAGGCGGAGTCCGTTACTTCAATACCGTTTTTGGCGATGTTTGAGCCGACCGGTCCCATCGAAAAGGGAATGATATACATCGTACGGCCTTTCATACAGCCGGTGTATAAGCCGGTCATGGTTGCCTTCAATTCGGTAGGATCAATCCAGTGGTTGGTCGGACCTGCATTCTCTTCGGTTTTGCTGGCAATATAAGTGCGGGCTTCAACGCGGGCAACATCCGAGGGCAGAGAGCGGAATAAAAAGCTGTTGGGCTTTTTTTTCAGCGGAATTGCCAAACCTGCATCGACGGTAAGCTTCATTAAGCGGTCGTATTCTTCTTTCGAACCGTCGCATACATACACCTCGTCGGGCTGGCACATTTTAATGCATTCGTCCACCCAAGCCCGTGCTTTCGGATTTTTAATCTCGTCTAATTTCATATAAACTCCTTCGTCCGGCGCTTTCCGCAGATTGCAGGCTTTTGAAACACACGCCGTTTCGATAAAACTATACAGTATTTTTCGGAACGTTACAAGGGGGAAACACGCCGCCGGCAAGACTGACCCTATGCAGTCAGTCGGACTTACCCTATGCGGGCAAGAATTGTACTTCCTTGTACAATTCTTGCTTCGGGTTTTGTTCGCA
>CAUTRX010000152.1:0-4098 GCA_963540775.1 uncultured Treponema sp.
CATGTGTTGCGGTTGAATGATTGCAATGGCAACAAGTCCTGACGGTCCCCATGCGCTTGACATTACATGAGTCAGCATGACATAAGCTCCGCCAAACCGGCCCCCAAACCCGCCGTAATAAACGGTTTAAATAAGGGCAGCGTAACGCCGTAAATCAGCGGTTCGCCGACTCCCAAAAAACCTGCCGGTAAAGCGCCGGTTATTACTTTTTGTATTCTTTCATTTTTGACTTTTTTTGCAACTAAATAAATGGCTATCGCCGCTCCTACCTGTCCCGCACCCGCCATAGCTAAAACAGGGAACAATGAAACACCGCCGAAAGCTTCAAGCTGTACAGCATAAATCGGTATTAAACCGTGATGTAAACCGAGCAATACCATCGGTAAAAACACTGCTGCAAGGATATATCCGCTTATTATGCTGATAAAAGGATTTTGTGACATAATAATAACTTTTAATCCCGCAACCATTCCGTCTGAAATAAATCCGGCAGTCGGCATTATGATAAAAACGAAAAGAATTGTTGTAATAAGCATCGTTAAAAACGGTGTCAGTACCAGATCCAATACATCGGGAATCTTTTTTCGTAAAAACCTTTCTATTTTGGACAAAATCCATACACCGGCGATCACACCGATGACACCGCCTTTTCCCGTAGTTAAAATGGAGTTTAGTGGAACCTCTGCATTAAATAAACCGAATATCTTTGAAATTGCAGTAATATTTGCACCGATTGATATAGCCCCGATCATACCGCCGAGAGCTTCCGTTGCACCGAACAGCTTGGCTGCATTAATGCCGGTATAAACGGCAAAATAACCGAAAAAGCCGCCGCCGATAAGCGCTGCGGATAGTTGTGCAACTTTCCAAAATCCCGTATCCGGTAAAATCTTTTGTCCCTGCAAAGTACCGAGAAGACTTGCCAAGCCGTTAAACAATCCCGCTGCAATAACCGCAGGTATTAACGGGATAAAAATATTTGCTATTACACGTATAAATGTTTTTGCGGAATTTTGTTTTTGTTTTGATTTGATTCTTTCTTTGTTTTCCTCCCAATTTTCCGTAACATTTGAAACAAACCCTGTCGTTGCCAAAATAATATCCGTTATTTTTTTTGCTTTTCCCGGACCAAGCACTATTTGGAAACTTTTGTCATCGCAAATAAGCCCCAAAACACCGTCTGTTTTTTTTAACGTTTCGGTTTGTACCAACGAGGGATTCGATACGGTAAGACGACATCTTGTCATACAATTGGTAATACCGATTAAATTCGATTTTTCTCCGCAAAGCGAGATAATCTTTTTTGCCAGTTCTTCATTATTCATAATATCCTCCTCCTTAAAAATAATGTAAACCTACATTTTGCATATATGTCCTTCAGCTTCCGCCAATCTTTTCCGCGCTTCTTCTACCGTAGTGTGCAATAAAAGACTTGCTACTGAAAGTTTAACACTTCCGCCGGTTTCATCCAACATCTTGCGGGCTGTCTCTCTGGTACAGCCAACCGCAGCCATTACATTGTTTTCCGCCCTTACATGCAATTTTTCGTTTGTTTGCATAAGGTCAACCATCATGTTTTGATAAACTTTACCGATACCGACCATACTTCCCGTTGAAATCATATTCAACACCATTTTTTGTGCAGTTCCCGCTTTTAAACGTGTAGAACCGGTTAATACTTCAGGACCGACAAGCAATTCTATAGCGATTTCGGCTTCACTTGAAATTTCCGCATTTTTTGTACAGGAAATTGCGATTGTTTTACAACCGAGTTTTTTTGCAAATCTAAGCCCGTATATAACATAGGGCGTTCTTCCGCTTGCCGCCAAACCGACTACTACATCTTCGGACGATATGTTTTTTCTCCGTAAATCCTGTTCGCAAAGTGTATGGCTGTCCTCCGCACCTTCCACCGCTTTTAGAAAGGCTTTGTCGCCGCCCGCAATCAAAGCGATAACGGTATTGTCGGAAACCCCGAACGTCGGCGGACATTCTGCTGCATCGAGCATTCCCAATCTTCCGCTTGTTCCCGCTCCGATATATATAATACGCGCATTATTTTTTAATGCTTTTGTTGCATATTCGATAGCTTTTGCTATTTGCGGAAGTTGTGCTTTAACCGCTTCGATAACGCACAGATCTTCTTCATTCATTATCGTTGCAATTTCCAAAGCAGACATACTGTCCAAATGTGTCGTTTTGGCATTTCGTTTTTCTGTTGCCAATTTTGAAAGGTCAATCATGTTGATTCAAACTCCTTGTCGATACACTGCCAAAGCACAAGCGGCAAAAAAAAAGACAAAACCGCTCTTTTGGATAAGATTCGGTTTTGCCTGCTTTACAGTAACAATCCTATTGCGATAAGGATAACTCATACCGTTTTTTTTGTCAAGTTTTTTATTTTGTACTCAAGTTTTTCGCTGTTTTTATTGTCGTATAAGTGTCAATTCAATATCGCTTAAGGGCAATTCTCCGCGTTCCAAAGGGTTGCCGACGGTGGAAAGTTCCAATGTGCAAAACGGGCGGTTCGGCAAGCGGTATTCGGAGCTGATAATGCCGCGTGTTTTTCCCTTACGAAGCGGAATATATGTGCGTGTGTCATCGTCTTCAAAGCACAGTTTTATGTCTTCTTTAAGTGGCGAAATGCATTTCCAGCCCAAGATGCGGGTGCGGTCGGCGTTTTCGGGCGGTGTTTTCAAGCGCCAGCGTTTGCCCGTTACAATCGGGCGCAAACCGTAGTATTCTTCGCCCGTATAGCGGAACAGGTTTGTGCACTTATTCAGTATAAAAGAGCCGTCCTTTTCAGCTTTAATGAGGGGAAAGCCCCGTGCCGCACAGTCCGATTTTTTCGATGAGCATTCGATTGAAGCGGGCGCGGCGTTAGGAGATACAGCCGCATCGAGTTCGGAAGCGGTGAACTTGCGATCGGGAAGGGGACTTTCTTTTAAAGAGCGGCCTATGCCTTCAAGTACTTCTTTTTCAAAGGAAATCACTTTTCCCGTATTGTCCGGCCCTATGTTCAATAAATAATTTCCGCCGCCCGACACGACACGGCGCAAGCTTTCGCTTAATTCTTTTATTTTTTCGTCTGCACTGCCGCGCTCCTGCCAGCTTTTATATCCCCATGTTTCTTTATAAATCGAAGCGGGAGTTTGCCAGGGTACATTCAATTCGTATTCGCCGAAGGGCAGTGCCGGTATTTCGTTGTCGGGCATGGTGGCAAAATCGCCCATATCGTTCCATATACGACCGTTAATCATAATGTTTTTTTGCAAACCGTGCACCAAATCGTACATTTCTTTCGACTGCTGCGGCGTCGGGTGTCCCATATCGAGCCACAGCTCGCAAATATCGCCGTAATTTGTCAACAATTCCGTTAATTGGGCAAGGTTGTATTCGTGGTGTTTTGGCGGAATGCGGTCGGAATTATGCGAGCTTATCGGAAGCGCGGCGGGGCAGTGCCAGTCGATGAGTGAAAAATACAAGCCGAATGCAAGACCTTCTTTTTTACATGCGCCGCTTAATTCGCCGACAAGGTCGCGTTTGCATGCGGCGTTCATAGAGTTGTAATCGGTTGTCTTTGTATTAAAGAGGCAAAAGCCGTCGTGGTGTTTTGAAGTAAGCACTATATAGCGCATTCCTGCCGCTTTTGCAAGGCGGGCAATATCCTGTGCGTCAAAATTCGGTACACGGAACTCGTGCACTAACGCGTCGTAGTCCGCCTGCGGAAGTTCTCCGTGCGAAAGTATTTGCTCGCAATAGCCTTTTTTTACGGGCTTACCCTTCCAGCAGCCGCCTGCAAGCGAATATAAGCCGAAGTGAATAAACATGCCGAATTGCAGGTTTTGCCAGTTTTGTATTGTCTTTAGTTGATTTTCCGTATATAAGCTTGTTTTCATACTTTTATTGTACTTTATATACCGATAAATAAAAGAGGCAATTTAAACGTTTTTAAGAAATGCCTTTTTTTTCAAAAAATGCCCTGTCTTTTTGAGCTTCCATACCCGATTTTTAAATATCGACGCTTTCAAAATATACATTCCGATGCAATACTATATAAATGGCAGATAAGAAGTTCAAACAAAAAATATGTGCGCA
>CAUTRX010000153.1:0-4039 GCA_963540775.1 uncultured Treponema sp.
TATTTGCTTTACGTTTAATTTATCATGCTCATTTAATAAATTTACGATTGTCAATTGCCGCTGTATGATGTCAGTACCCATAATACTTTATTCTATATAATTGGCTCACTTTTTGTCAACCGACAAAGTTTCCGGTAATGATTTTGCCGGTTTTTCATTGGCATGTATAATGGCTTTGTTCGAAATGATATAAATTATAAAAAAAACTTGACAGATGAATAAACGCATGTTACTATATTTTTACAAAAGATTTTTAATTTCGTTTAATTAAATATAACTTTTGTTCAAAACTTTTAATGCAGTTTTGGGGAGACTTAATGCATACTACCGTTTTAAAGATGACTCAAATTTATAAATCTTTTCCCGGTGTTCAAGCATTGGAAGCTGTTGATTTTGAGCTGTACAAGGGAGAAGTACATGCTCTTATGGGAGAAAACGGCGCCGGAAAATCCACATTGATGAAAATTCTTAACGGCATCCATAAGGCGGACAGCGGTACCATAGAGCTTAACGGCAAAACGGTAAATCCGCAAAATTCGCACGATTCGTTAAAACTCGGCATCTCGATGATTCATCAGGAATTAAGTCCCATTCCAGACATGACGGTTGCGGAAAATATCTTTTTGGGACATTTGCCGGGTAGATATTTTGTACATAAAAAAAAGCTGAATGAACAAACGGAAGCCTTATTCAAAACTCTTTCTTTGCCGATTATTCCGCCGCAAGTACGCATGAATACGTTGAGTATCGCGCAAGTGCAGATGGTCGAAATTGTAAAAGCAATTTCATATAAATCGCAAATAATCGTTATGGATGAACCTACTTCCGCAATAGCGGATGCGGAAGTGGAAACACTTTTCGATATCATCAAACGTTTAACTGCAAACGGTATTTCCATTATCTATATCTCGCATAAGATGGACGAGATTTTCCGCATTTCGGACAGAATTTCCGTTATGCGCGACGGAAAGATGATAGGAACTGAAGTAAGTACACAATTGGATTCCACTCGATTAATAAATATGATGGTGGGGCGCGATGTCTGTCACTTGTTTAAAAGAAAGGCGGAAAATATCGGGCCGGTTAAGATGTCCGTACAAGGTTTGTGTTCTGAAAATTGTTTTGAAAATATTTCTTTCGATCTTCACCGGGGAGAAATATTGGGAATTACCGGTTTAATCGGTTCGAAGCGGACGGAACTTGTCGAGGCGATTTTCGGGTTACGGCCTATAAGTGCAGGTAAAATATGTATTGATGGAAACGAAGTTCGCATAAAAAAGCCCTCCGACGCGATAAAAAACCGCATCGCTTTGGTAACCGAGGACAGAAAACGGCAGGGGCTGTTTTTGGATAAATCGTTAACATTTAATACATCCATTGCCAATCTCATTAATATGTTTTTCGGCCCGTTCATAAATAAAAAAACGGAAAAAAAAGAAACGGAAGCGGTTTTGAAAAAACTATCCGTTAAAGCCTCAGGTTTTGCCATTCCCGTTTCGTCTTTGTCGGGCGGAAATCAGCAAAAGGTTGTGTTGGCTAAATGGCTTTCCACGCTTCCCGACGTATTGATTCTTGATGAGCCGACGCGCGGTATCGACGTAAAAGCCAAGCAGGAAATATACATGCTTATAGACAGCCTTGCAAACGCGGGTAAGGCCGTCATCGTTATATCGTCGGAGATGCCGGAAATCCTTGCATTGAGCGACCGCATTCTTGTAATGAACAGCGGTAAGGTCCGCGGAATTTTATCGGGGGACAATATTAACAAAGAAGAAATACTTGCGCATGCCCTTATGTTTTAAAATCATAATAAAAGCGGTTAAGGCTGTATAAACCGCACCATATATTTTAGGTATCTTATGGAGGACAAATGAAAAGTTCAATCAGTTTAACGGAAATAAAAAAGCGGTTTTCCGCTTACAGTTTATATGTACTGCTTTTTGTACTTATGATTGCCGTTTCCATTGCGAATAAAAACTTTTTATCCGTACAAAACATAAAAAATATTTTCCAGCAAATTTCAATAAACGGTATTTTGGCGGTCGGCATGACCTTTGTCATTATTACCGGCGGAATAGATTTGTCGGTCGGTTCTCTTTTGGGATTTTCGGGTGTGATTGCCGCAAGTTTGGTAAGCGGCGGCGGTAATCCTTTTTACGCCGTTTTAGCCGGCATTATCGCGGGCTTGTTGTTCGGTATAATAAACGGATTGCTGGTTGCCTATGCAAAAATCGTACCGTTTATCGTTACGCTCGGTATGCTGTCCATCGCACGCGGCGTTACAAATGTTTACACGCGCGGAAGCCCGATTATAAAATTGGACAAACGTTTTACCGCCATAGGGCAGTCCGCCTTTTTGGGAATCGGTATTCCCGTATGGATTTTTATCGGCATGCTAGTAGTCGGCTTTATTATTTTACATACGACAAAACTCGGCCGGTACACACTTGCCGTCGGCGGGAACGAAGATGCTGCAAAAACCTCCGGTATCAATACGGCGGCGATAAAATTTTTTGCCTACGGTTTTACCGGCTTTTGCTGCGGCTTGGCGGGAATTTTAATGACCGCGAAAACCAACGCCGGAGCGCCGAATGCCGGCACGGGCTACGAACTGGACGCTATTGCCGCGGCAATCATCGGCGGAACTTCCCCGTCCGGAGGTAAGGGCACCATATTCGGAACCTTATTGGGAGTATTGATTTTCGGCATTATTCAAAACGGTTTGGATATTTTGAACGTATCGTCTTATATACAGCAAGTCGTAAAAGGGTTGATTATTATCGGTGCCGTGTGGGCGGATAAAGCAAACCGTAGCGCACGATAAAAAACGGGTTACAGTCCGTTAAAACGGTGTGTTTTACGGCTGACATACAACATAAAAATCGAAGCTCAGGAGGATTTTTTATGAAAAAATTGGGTTTTCTTTTGCTGGCGGCGGCACTCATGCTGCCCTTAGCAGCCGGAGGAAAAGGAGAAAGTGCGCAAGGGACGTACAAAGTCGGTGTTTCCATGTTCAATTTAACGTCGGAATATCTGACGTCGTTAAAAACCCATATGGAAAAGTATATTGCGGAAAAACCGGAATATGCTTCCGTAAAATTGGTATTTTTGGATGCGCAGTCCGATCCGGTTAAACAAAACAGTCAAGTTGACAATTTGATAACTCAAAAAGTCAACAGCATTGTTATGATTCCCTTTGACCGCGAACAGCAAGTGCCCGCCGTCGAAGCTGCGGCAAAAGCGGGCGTTCCGCTTATCGAAATGTGCGCATCGACCGTATCCGATAAAAAGAAAGCTTACGTCGGCTCGGACGATAAACAGTCGGGATTGATGCTTGCGCAGGAGATGTTCAAAAATACAAAAGCAAACGCGAAAATTATCGTTTTGCACGGCCCGACCGGACAAAACGCTCAGGTTATGCGCTATGCGGGCTTACAAGAGGTTATGAAAAAATTCCCCGAAGCAAAAATCGTTGCCGAAAAAGTATGCGATTGGGACCGCTCGCGCGCATTGGATGCCGTTCAAAATATTATACAATCGGGCATGGAATTCGATGCGATTTTTTCGGAAAACGATGAAATGGCCATGGGAGCTTTGCTTGCCTGCGAAGGTGCCGGAGTAAAGGGAAAGTTTATCGGCGGCGTGGACGCCATTCCCGACGCATTGTTGGCTGTTGAAGCGGGCAGGCTGAACTGTACGGTCTTTCAGAATTCCGTTGCGCAAGCGCGTACCGCAGTTGACGTTGCGGTAAAACTTGCAAAAGGCGAAAGTATAGATAAACTGTACGACATTCCGTATGAATTGGTAACAAAGGCAAATGTTGCACAATACAAATAAGGCGTAAGGAACCGCAAGCGGCAACCCGGCGTTCTTTGAACCGCCGGGTTTTTATTTGTGCAGAGGGTTTAATACCCCGACGCTTGCGTCGGGGTATGTTGTTTTGTACGGATAGGCCGGTTAGCCGCACCCGGACTGTGCGGGGCTATGCGCCCATACTTTGTGGGGTGCCTACACTTATAGGTGTAGGTATACTACACAC
>CAUTRX010000154.1:0-4027 GCA_963540775.1 uncultured Treponema sp.
CCGAGGCTCATCATACCAACCATAATAATGTAGGACTTTAAATCGAAAAAAAGCCAAAAACAAGCGTATTCTCCGCTCATATTGCGGATACGACGAATATGCTTATAGACAAGTCTACGGAAAATCATCAGATAAAAAAACAAGAAAACGCCGATAAAGGCCGCAATCGAAACGGTGCCGAGCATTGTGACCAAAATCGGAAAACCCGTTTTACATACCATGAAACCGGCAAAAACCCAAACAATGCCGGCTATAAGCGGAAGATAATTTTTCGGAATCATATACAGTTTCTTATTCATAGCATCTTTCATTCTTTTTCTCCGTTTTCAAAGTATTCAAAGGCGTCGACTATATCCAGGTAGACGCCGTCGAAGCCCGCGTCAAGTATTTTTTGTAAATATGAGTGTTCACCTTTGTAAATAATATCCTGCCATTCGGGATGACGGTAATCGACCTTGAAATTTTCCTTCCATGCGGGATTTTCTCCTTTCAGCCATTCGGGAAAGGTGCATTCAAAATTTTGCAGAGAAGCGCACTCGTGGGGCTTAAAACCGAGCGAGCGGTTTTTCCGTTTTTTCGGCCTTTTGTTCCATTCATCCCTCCAATAATAGCGGTAGGATTCGGCTTCTCCTATGCTCATATAGGCGATAACCTGCCGTCGCGCAAGCGATTTTTTGTATTGTAGCATTTTTACATCGCTCAGTTCAAGTGCTTTACCGTCAAAAAACAAATCGATTACAAAGGCGTCATAATCGGTCGCGGCAAGGCGGCTGATAAAGTCGTGCTTTGAAGCAAACCGTTCGGGATTTATGAGATACAAAAAATTTTTCGCCTGCGCAATATGCTCTATACTTTCATCGTTTTTATTAAAAGGTTCGGCAGGCTGCGGCGGTATTGAAGTTAAATTGCGCCGATTCGCCGCAAAAGAAATATAGCCGTTTTGCCGATTGAGCGTATACGAAGCATCGATAAAAGCCGGCGAAGTGCAATAATCGATAACCAGCACCGCTTTACCGTTTTGTAAAAAAATATCGCACAGCGATTTTAACTGCTTTGAAATAGTGCCGGGAGTAGGCTTATTGTCGGCGGCATAGCCGAAATATAAATCTTCTCTCCCCGTCCCCGCAATCGCGCTAAGATAATCGCTCATCACCGGAGAATCGCTTTGCCCGTCCGAGGTAACCAATTCCTGAGCGTTTTGTACAATGAGCTGAAAGCCGGGATTCGTTTTGCGTGCCGCATCCCCGATGGCGATAACAAAGTTTCGCATTTCGCTCCGCCAATCAACAGCCGATTTTTCACCCGAAACGGAGTCTGCAGAAAAAGCGGCACGCGAACGTGCGGCTGCACAGGAACCGCACATACACACACACAGAATACACAACAGCAAGACCGCCGCCGTTTGCAGCACACGCCGTAGAGCGCTCACACAGCGTAAATCGGAAAAATATCCCGCTCTAAAATCGAAGGCGGCACTCACGGGCGGATTCCCAACAGGGCGGCACCTACAACCCCCGCTTTATCCTGCAGCTTACCCGCACAAATATAAGGCAAAGCAGTATTCGGGCCGCGAAGACATTCTTTTTCGACAATTTTCCGAAGCGGAACAAGCAGGTTTTCACCTTCTTTACTTATACCGCCTGAAAGCGTAATAAGCTGCGGCTGAAAAATGCTTACGGCATTTACAACACAAGCTGCAAGCGCCTTTATATAGTACTCGACCGCTTGTAACGCGGCGCTATCTCCCGTTTCCGCAGTACGAAACGCGGTTTTTCCCGAAATATTTTCAAGTTTTCCTTCCGTTTCGCGCCACAACGCACTGTCGGGGTATCTTTCCATAAACTCGCGCGTAGTCAGCTTCAGTCCGTTTGCCGAAGCGTACATGTTTACGCAGCCCTTGCGGCCGCAGGGGCAATCGCGCCCGTCAAGTTCTATAACCGTGTGTCCGAGTTCTCCCGCCAAACCGTTGCTGCCGCGGAATATTTTTCCGTCTATGATAATACCCGACCCGATGCCCGTACCCATCGTAATCGAAACCAAATCGGTATAGCGTTTTATGCCGAGACTTTGAGGCGGGCTTTCGTTTCCCATGCCCGCAATAAATTCGCCCCACGCGGCAGCATTCGCATCGTTTTCAACGAGAACGGGAAGCGAGAGTTTTTGTTCCAAATATTCTTTTATAGGAACACCGTAAAAACCCAAATTAGCCGCCGTTTCGACCGTTCCCGTTTCAACATTTACAATACCGGGCGTTCCGATTCCTATGCCGGAAAAATCATGCAACGAGATATCGGGCAGCTTTCGTAATGCCTCCGTCACCGTCAGTGCACAATCGTCAAGAATCTCTTTCCAGCTGCGCGGGAGCAATGTGGGACGCTGAGCCGAAGCGACGAGGGCGTATTGTGCATCGAGGACGGAGGTTTTAATCATTGTTCCGCCCAAATCTATTCCCAAATAATATTCCATATTCATATATAATGTGCTATAATCACTCTTATGTCAATCAATATAAAAGATCCGTCTTACAAAGTGCTTGAAGTATGCGCCGATTCGGCCGAAAGCGCCGTTACCGCCGAAAAAGCGGGAGCCTTGCGCATAGAACTGTGCGCCAACTTGATTATCGGCGGTACGACACCGACAATCGGTTTGGTAGAAGAAGTGAAAAAAGCCGTTTCCCTTCCCGTAAACGTACTTATACGGCCGCGTTTCGGCGACTTTTGCTACACTCGTGCCGAATTGAACGCTATGAAGCGCGACATTGCCCTATGCCGTGATGCGGGCGCCGACGGTATTGTCATCGGCTGTTTAAAAGCCGACGGAAGCCTCGATACGGAAGCAATGGCCGGCCTTATCGCCTCCGTTCCCGCAGGCGGTCTTTTTTTAACTCTGCACCGCGCCTTCGATATGTGTAAAGACCCTGTTGCAGCCTACCGCAGCGCCACCGAACTCGGTTTTGATACGATTTTAACGTCGGGCCAAAGTGCAAGCTGTTATGAAGGACGTTCTCTTTTGGCGCAATTAAATGCACAGCGGGCACAGGGAGAACCGCTGATAATGGCCGGCGGCGGCCTAAAGCCCGAACTCATCGTTCCCCTTGCACGCGAAGCCGCCGTACGCAGCTTTCATCTTTCGGGTAAAAAAATCGCACACAGTCCCATGCAGTGGAAAAATCCTAAAGTAAGCATGTCGGCCGCCGGTTTCAGCGAATATGAAATATGGACAGCCGACGAAACCGTTATCCGAAGCGCACGGGCACAGTTCGACACCATATAGAAACACGGATATTTTAAAAGCGGCGGCACAAAGAATTGCCGCCTTTTTTGCTTAATTGTTCATTCTCTTTTATCGATAATAAAAAAGACGCCGTAAGCGCAGTATTAGGAGAATTCTATGATTAAGCATATAAAAGCCGTTTTTACCTCTGCAGCCGCCGTTTGCGCTCTGCACATCGGTACGGCTTTTATAGTAAGCGGCTGTAATACAACCGCAATACCCCCCTCCGCGCAGTCCGGCAGTATTCCGCGTTTGATTCTTGCCGGAAACACGAGTGAAGTGCGTGCTCTTTTCGAATCGCAAACCGATGTAAACATTGCCGATGAAAACGGCGACACCGCCTTACACGCCGCCGCTCAAATAAACGATCCGGCGTTGGTAGCCTTTTTACTGCACAAAGGTGCCGATGCGGAAATGAAAAATCACGCAGGCGACACCGCCTTACACGCCGCCGTAAAGCATAAAGCTCCCAAGTCGGCGGCTATCCTTGCGGTTTTAAACGGAAGCATCTTTGCACGAGACGGGGAAGGAAAAACGGCACTCGAAATCGGCTTGCAACAGGATTCCCTTTTTTTCGAGGCGTTATTGACTCAGCGCACAGGCAAAATGCGGGATGCGCAAGGACAAACGCCCTTGCACTATGCGGTAAAAGCCGAAAATAAAAAAGCGGTCGAGTTTTGCATACAAAAGCGGCTTCCTTTGTCGGTAAAGGATATAAACGGTATAAGCCCCTTAGCCCTTGCATATTCCCAAA
>CAUTRX010000155.1:0-4017 GCA_963540775.1 uncultured Treponema sp.
CGACGATCGTTACAAAAGCATTGTGGGAATGAAGGTAAATCTTCCGCTTACAAACCGCCTCATTCCCGTTATAGCCGACAGCTATGTCGACAAAGAATTCGGTACGGGCGTGGTAAAAATCACCCCCGCCCACGACCACAATGACCGGGAAGTCGGCAAACGGCACAATCTTAAATCAATCAATATATTGAATGACGACGGCACTTTAAACGAAAGCTGCCCCGAACGCTACCGCTCGCTCAATTGCAAAAAAGCGCGCGCCCTGATTATCGAAGACTTGCAGGAAGCAGGCCTATACAAGGGCGAAGAAAAAATCACCCATTCGGTCGGCCACTGTTACCGTTGTCACAGCGTTGTCGAACCCTATTTAAGCGACCAGTGGTTTGTAAAGATGAAGCCCTTGGCCGAAAAAGCTCTTAAAGCGTGGAAGGACGGCGATATTGTGTTTTACCCCAAAAAGTGGGAAAATACGTACACTCACTGGATGGAAAATATCCGCGACTGGTGCATAAGCCGCCAATTATGGTGGGGGCACCGCATTCCCGTGTGGTACTGCGCCGACTGCGGTAAGATGACCGTTTCACAAACCGACCCCGACTGCTGTTCTTCCTGCGGTGCAAAGGCGGCGGACGGAAAACTCAGGCAGGACGAAGACGTGTTGGACACATGGTTTTCGAGCTGGCTGTGGCCGTTTTCAACCCTCGGCTGGCCGGAAAACGCACAGGAAGGAGACAGCCGAGCGGGAGACTTTAAAACCTTTTACCCGACAAGCGCTCTCGTTACCGCTTACGACATAATCTTTTTTTGGGTCAGCCGCATGGTCATGGCGGGGCTTGAATTTACGGGAAAAGCGCCTTTTAAAGACATTTACATACACGGCCTTGTGCGCGACAAACAGGGGCGCAAAATGAGCAAGTCCCTCGGCAACGGCATGGACCCCTTGGACATCATCGAAGAATACGGCTCGGACGCGCTCAAGTTCACCCTTGCCTTTATGTGCGCCCAGGGGCAGGATGTTCTGGTCGATAAAGAATCCTTTAAAATGGGAAGCCGCTTTGCAAATAAAGTGTGGAACGCAAGCCGCTATATTTTGGGCAATTTGGAAGGGCGCACCATCGTCCCCTTAAACGACGGCGATTTAACCGAATTGGATATATGGATTTACGGCCGCTTAAACGCTGCCGCCGTCGCTTCACGCAGCGCTTTGGAAGGCTATCGGTATAATGACGGCGCCCAATCGGTGTACGAATATTTTTGGAACGACTTTTGCGACTGGTACGTCGAAGCAACCAAGCTTTCATTCCGCAGTACCGATGACAACGAAAAAGACCGCGCCGTCTCCGTTTTGCTGAACGTACTCGAAGAAAGCCTGCGCCTCTTACACCCGTATTTACCCTTTGTAACCGAAGAAATCTATTCGTTTTTACCGCTGGAAGAAATCGTTTCATGTCGAAAACGGGCTGGACAGGCCGCTCCGTCGAGTCGGAAAGCGCAATCCGTACAGTCGGCATCCGAAAACCGCATCTTACCCGCAAGCCTTTACACCGGTCTGCTTATAAAGGCACCCTATCCTGTGCCCTCTTCGGCGCGCGAAAACGAAAAGACGGCCGAACGTTTTGCGGTACTGCAAAACCTTATCCGCTCAATGCGCTCGCTACGCATCGAATGCGGCCTTGCCCCCGACTTAAAGCTCGACGCCGCCTTGCTTATCACTCCGGGAACGCCTGCCGAAGTATGTACCGAAAAAACCGAACTCATCGGCCTTTTGGCAGGCATAAAGCATATCGACTTTGTAAAGTCAAAACCGGTAGAAGCGATCGGCACCATAGGCGAAGGCTTTGAAGCCTTTATTTTGGTCAATGCGGGAATCGATAAAGAACAGCTTAAAGCGCGCTTTGAAAAAGAGCTTGCACTCGAAAAAGCCGCCATTGCACGATACGATGCAAAGCTTTCGGGAAGTTTCGCCCGACACGCGCCTGCCGAAGTGGTGGAAGCCGAAAAAGAAAAACGCAGCGCCTCCGTACGCAGAACGAAAAAACTGATTGAATATATAGAGAGTTTATGACCGCAAGCCCGCACGGACACCCGTAGCGGTCGGCAATAAAGCGCATAAGTACAGCGATAAAGCGTACAAGGTACAAAGGAAGGGGATTATGCAAATTGAAAAACCCGCACGGATGAACACCGAAGCAATGCTTCAATTAAAAGGCATTTATCTTGCTCCGTATTTTCAGCTTGCAACCGCCCTTATCGGTAAATCCCGTCACGACGGTGGCAATATGTTCCGTCATCAAATCGACACTATGGGAATCCTTATTGACTACGGGTACATAGACAGCGTTTTGCTTAAAGCCTCGGTCATCCACGACTTAATCGAAGACATTGCCGACTTTGACCATGAGCGCATTTTGGAAATTGATGCCGAATCGCAGCAAGTGTATGAACTTGTTTTGGAGGTAACCAAAAAAGAAGGTCAGCTTAAAAGCGACTATCTTCGCGGCATTATCGAGCACGGAAGCGAAAAAGCCAAAATCCTCAAATGCGCCGACCGCATAAGTAATATGATAAGCCTCGGTTTTGTAACCGACCCCGCTTTTATCGAGCGCTATTGCGACGAAACCGAATATTTTATCCTGCCCATCGCTCTTGCAGTCGACTATAATATGTATCAGGAATTGATTTCCCTCATCATCACGCGAAGGCGCTACCTTGAAGATTGCGGCTACCTCGATAAAAAGCGTGCTGCCGCACAAAACGCCTGAGTATTTTTAAAGAGAGGTACTATGCAGGCCGATAAAACCGCGGTATCCGACAGGATTGTCTCTGTTTACAAAACAAAGAAAAAGTGTATAGCTGCGAGTGCTGTCGTTGTATGTACCGTTTGTGCGCTTTTAGGCGCTCTCGTGTTCTCCGCAGCTTCCGGCGGCATTCTGAAATCGGACGCAGCGGCGGAATCCGCCGGTTTATTTATACTCCTTTTACTGCCCTGTGCCGCCATCGCCGTTCTTTCTCTTTTATATTTTATAAATATCTGTCGCCGCCGCATTGTATTAACTCCCGATTTTTTTGAATACCGCAATGGAGCAGCCGTCAAGGTGAGTATTCGCTTGCACAATTTACGCGCCGCTTCGTTATCGAACGGCATGCTTTCTCTGTATTACGCGCTTCCCGATGTGCGGTGTGCCCTTGCCGAACTGTACGCCGCGCAAAGCGAATCGGTTCCAAGTGAATCCCTGCCCGAAGCGCCGTGTTCCGTACCGGCAAAAAATGACCGGGAAGAAACAATCGCAGTTGTGCGCATCGGCACGTTCGGCTTTTTTTACGGCGCCGACGATATTTTGGAGCATCTGGGTGCATACGCCGAACCGGTTCTCGACCGTGAGGCGGCGGAAGATATGATGGAAATGGCAAAAAGCGGCACAGTTGCAAATGCCGAAGAAGCAGGATTACTGCTGCGGAAAGTCCGTTTTTATGCTTCGGTTATCAACGGTATCGGGATTGCAATCGCCTTGTGGCTGTCTATTTTCCCCCATCCGTTTAAACACGCCGTTTTAATTGCCGCCGAATATCCGATTTTTGTACTCTTTGTTTTGTATGTCTCGCAAGGCCGAATACGCTTTGATAAAAAAGGGAACAGTTTGTATCCCTCCGTTTGTCTTGCCGTTATCGCACCTGCTATGGCGCTTGCTTTTTCGGGCTTAAACCGCTACTCGTGGGCGGACGGCGCCGCCTGTTTACGCGTGTCTTTGACCGCGACGGGAATATACACTCTTTTGTTTTGCCTTTTTCAGCGTGAGTTTTCATTTAAGCGGGCATACACTTATCTTGCTCTTGCCCTGTACTCTTTGTTTTTCTTTTGTTACGGCTTCGGCGTTTCATGGACGATCAACTGCGCTTTCGATTCTTCCACACCCGTACATACCCGTATGCAAAAAGGCACGGAATTGCAGACAGTGGCGCTTTATAAAGGATTTTTCGGCATAAAATGGTATTATGATGGACAAGCCGAATAGTTCC
>CAUTRX010000156.1:0-4014 GCA_963540775.1 uncultured Treponema sp.
CGGAAATAAAAATGCTACTGATGAAGAAGTAAAGGAAGCAGCCCGCCTTGCAAACTGTACCGACTTTATCGAAGCCCTGCCCGAAAGCTGGAATACCTTTGTCGGAGAAAACGGCAGCCGTCTTTCAGGCGGAGAACGCCAGCGTCTTTCGATAGCTCGTGCCTTTTTAAAAAACGCGCCCATCATTATCTTGGACGAAATCAGTGCTTCTCTCGATGTCGAAAACGAAATGAAGATTCAAGAAAGCTTAAATAAACTTATCAAAGATAAAACAGTTATCATCATTTCGCACCGCTTAAAGTCAATCGAGAACGCGGATAAAATTATCGTCATGAACAAAGGCAAAATTGAAGCTGAAGGCACACACGCAGAACTTTTACAAAAATCCGAGCTGTACCGCAGCATGATTGAAAAATCTACGGCAACGGAAAAATGGGTGTATTAAAAAGTAATCGGGTTTATATGAAGGTTTATTTTAAGCGGCACAAATAGTGCCGCTTAAAAACACTGCCGAGTTTCGACATTACATATCTGCGTGCCGAAACATCGCATATGACCGTGTTTTTATACAAATTATATGTCGTAAGATAATACATAAAAAAGGACACGGTACATTTCTTTTCTTTTATTTTTTCGTTTTCGGCAGCTTGCTTAAGTAAATCTATTATTTTTATTTTTTGAAAAGCAGATATGTTCAAAAAACGTAGTAAGAAAATAAAAAAACGTAGTACGTTTTTTAAGAAAAAGGTGCAGCTTTTTTCCGAAGCACCACATATAATGGAAGATATTCGTAAAAGCTGCCGGTTTTTTTCCGTATAAAGCAAAAGTATTCCTTATGCTTGACAAAGAATTATAAATCCCGCATCATAGATTATATCGGAAATAAGGATTTACTTATGGAAAGCGAAAAACAAAAAGAATTTATTTTAAACGGAAACTTGTGGCACGTTATTTTTAACCTTTCATGGCCGGCCGTTATTTCAATGATTTTGCTGGGCGCAAATAGTGTACTTGACGGAATTTTTGTCGGACACTTTGCCGAAGAAGGAGGCTTGGCAGGTATTTCGATAACGCTGCCGCCGGTTATCACGATTATCGGCTTGGGTATTCTTGTCGGTTCGGGCGCAGGCACGCTTTTGAGTATTGCCATCGGCGCGGAAGACAAAACCATGCAAAAAAAGATCCTCGGAAACATTAATTTGTTGACGCTCCTATTAAGCATTGTCGTTATGTTTATAGGTTTTCGTTTTTCGGAACAAACGCTTTTTTTAATGGGCGGAAGGGATACAGCTCTTGCACTCGGCGGCGAATATTACCGCACTCTTTTATGGGGTACCCCGGTTTGGATATATGCAATCGCACTTAACAATCTTATCCGATCCGAAGGAAAAATGAAAACGGCGGCGGTAATTATGGGCGTCAGTTTGATTGTAAACGGATGCGCAAACTGCATACTGATGGTCGTTTTTAATTTAGGAGTAAAGGGGGCTGCCGCCGGCACGAATATCGGTATGGCGGTACAGGCTTTTATAGCCACCCTGTACTTTGCAAAAAAAAATCAAGGCGAAGCGGCGGCCGTCTTTAAAATCCGAATGGACAAGGAAATTATATCGAAGATTATTTCGATGGGTTTGGCGGGTTTTATTATGCAATTTATGACAACGCTGCAAATGTTTTTGGTTTTAAATGTTTTGAACCATTACGGCTCGCAAAACGACATCGCCTTTTACGGCATTGTCACCCGTCTTTTTTCTTTTATAATTCAGCCCATAGGCGGCTTTATGTTGGCTATTACTCCCGTCATCGGCATAAACTTCGGTGCGGCAAAAGCGGATCGGGTTATCGCCGCTTTTAAACGTTTTTTGTGCGCCGCCCTTGTTTTAATAGTACCCTTGTGGATTTTAATGCTCATTGTCCCCGATAAAGCCATATCTTTGATGATGAAAGCTCCCGTTCTTTCGGCAAGCGATATAAAACATTTTAGGATTTACATGGCTTTGTTACCGGTTATGCCTATGATTTTTACTGCTCTCGCCTTTTTTCCCGCAATCAACAAGGGAAAAATCAGTTCTATGCTGGGAATTTTACAGCAGATTGTGTTTTACATTCCCGTTATGTTGATTCTTCCCGCCTGTGTCGGAGTTGCCGGCGTGTACTACGGAACGTTTATGATAGAAGTTTTAAGCGGTATTCCGGTGTTGATTTTAGTATTGCGCGAATTCCGGCTGTTGCGTGCCGGAGTTACCAAATGGGAAAAAACGGAGCCTTAACCCCGATACACAAACAAAGCACCGTTTTCAATTTTAAGCCGCCCGTACAGAGATTTAATACCGGCATTGATTACGAGCGGCATACCGTGCGGAAGAGTCGTTCCCGTTTTTATCGCATAAAATCGGCCGGTATGCAAAAAGGCTCTGCCCTTTCCGCAGCAAACCGGTCGATGTCGAATATAGAATCGTGCAGACGATTCAAAAAAACTTCATCCTAAAACTTTCCGCCGCCCAATTTTATGCTTATATCAAAACCGATTGATTCTTTTGTGTCGGACGCTGGCGACAACGGATACCGGAATTGAGGGCCGGCGTTCATAACAATAAAACGTTGTATATCCCAGTCCAGCGTAAGGGCGGTATATCCTTCGTATTCGGAAACGGAAAACTGCTGAAACAGGCGCGCGCGTACCTTTTCCGTACCGATTTTATTTTGAGAAACCGTACAGGCGATATAGTGCTGCCCGATATGTCCCATCTTGGAAATATTTTTTGCCGCCTCAATAAGGTTTTTATCTGTAAAGTTGTTTTGTCTTGCTGCAGCAAAACCGGCATTTCGAATTGAATGTGCACCTGCCGTATCCGCATAGCCTAGTCCGTTGTAAAAATACTGCAGCGCCAAAGCGGTATGCGTTTTTTGACGGGTATAGGAAGCGCCCGCCGTCGCTTGAAAAAAAGCTTTATCTTTTTCTTCATATTCGCTATCGGGGCGGCCGTTTTTGTAATACATATAATCGCTTCCCCATGCGAATACGCCTTCGGCAAACACGCCGACTTTACCCGCAATGCTTCCCGACAAGGTGGTAACAAGTTTCGGAACGTCCTTGTATTTATAGCGCCCGCCGATTCCCCATTCCCAGTTCCCGATAAGGAATTCGGCCTTTGCCGCAAAAGCCGTATATTCGGTTTTAAAACCCTCGCCTTTTAGGGGCGGTAAAAGGTACAGCCATATATTATGCAAAGTGCCGGGAATAACAATGTGCGTACGAAGTGAAACGGGGCCTTCTTTGTCTGCTTCGGGATCCTGCGGGTCAATCCGTGAAATGTTGATTACGTCGGCGGGACTGTAAAAATAGCCGGTGCCCCATTTTACCGCATGCTTTCCGAAACGGAAAAAGGCAATATCTTTAAGCGAAAAATCCGTGTATAACTCGCGGATGGAAATGTTAATCGCACCGGGCACTTCCAAAAATGCGCGGATTTTTTGCCCGCCGATAACGCCCTCCGTCTCTCCCATCAGCGTTTTTTCAAAAGGAAAGCCGAACGTGAATTTACCGTAGAGCTTTAAATTGTCGACGGGGCGCGCGTCAAAAAAAAGGTTCGCGTTCAAGTTTGTGGTAAAGGTCGAATCCGGCTTCAGCGTATAAGGCGCGTTCCACAAATTGCTTAACCTTAAAGAAGAATCGAGCGCGCCTCCTATGCGCAATTTTTGCATTTCGAAAGAAAGCGCGGCATTTTGCAAATCGGCTTGAAATTTCATTGTCGAACCGGAAGCTGCTGCGCCCGATTTTGCGTCCGCCGCATCGACAATCAGCTCTTCATCGCCTGCAAATAATTCATCTTCCAATGCCGAAGAGGCGGTTGCCTCCTGTGCGCGGACAAAGGCGGCTTTGCCCGCAAAAACAGCCGCAAGCATAAAAACCGCCGCCACAAAAAGACGGCGCGGCACGTATAATCCTCTGTTCATATCAGTTTATTTTCTCCAAATACGCTTTTGTAAAAACCACATCGGGTATTTTTGCAA
>CAUTRX010000157.1:0-3997 GCA_963540775.1 uncultured Treponema sp.
AAATCGATTTTTGCCTAAAAGGTGCAGAAAGTCATAGGGATTTTGCAGCACACCTGCTGCATTATGGTGCAGCACACTGCTGCATTATAGTGCAGGACACTGCTGCATTATGCTGCAGGACACTCCTGCATTATAGTGCAGCACAGTCCGATTGCCTTTCACGCTTAACGGATAGTCGGCTATTATCGGCGGATATTTCTGCCCGAAAGCTGTGCCAAGCGTTTAAACCATGCCGCTTTTTCGTTACCGATGCGTGTACCGTTTTCGTTCTCGGTTTGTGACGCTTCCGGTGCGCCCAACAACGCGTCGTCCATGCGCCATGCCCAGTTTGAGCCGCCGCATGTGGACGGCGTATTCATACGCATTTCCGAACCGAACGAAAACAAATCCTGCAGCGGAATGACGGCAAAGGCGGCTGTCGAAAAAAAGGCTGCGCTTATAAGCGCGCTGCACAGCTGATGGTTTTGCAAATGCACATCGTTAATGCACCCGCTCATATATTCGGCGACAAAGCGGCGTTCTTCGTCCGTGCAGTTGTTCAGCCAGCCCTGCGTCGTGTCATTGTCGTGCGTTCCCGTGTACACAACACAGTTTTTGTCGTACATATGCGGTAAAAAAGCGTTGGTACAGCCGGCGCCGCCGGCTTCCTGCATATCGAAGGCGAATTGCAGCACTTTCATTCCCGGAAAGTTAAATTCATGCAAAAGCTCGCGTACGCCGTCGGTAATAACTCCCAAATCCTCGGCGATTAGCGCGGTTTTTCCGAGCTTTTTTTGTACCGTGTTGAACAAATCGGCCCCCGGTCCCTTTATCCATTTTCCGTTTACCGCGGTCTTTTCTCCGTAGGGAACCGCCCAATACGCTTCAAACCCGCGGAAGTGGTCGATACGCACGTAATCGGTCAGCGTAAGCGAATGACGGATGCGTTCCGTCCACCAGCGGTAGTCTTCGGCTTTCATCGTCTTCCAGTCATACAGCGGGTTGCCCCATAGCTGCCCCGTTTCGCTAAAATAATCGGGCGGAACCCCCGCAACGGCTTTGGGCACGGCTTTTTTGTTCAACTGAAACAAATGCTGATTTGCCCACACATCCGCCGAATCGAGGGCGACAAAGATGGGAATGTCCCCGATTATCGAAATACCTTTTGCGTTTGCATAGGCTTTCAGTGTTGTCCACTGACGGAAAAAGAAAAACTGCACGGCTTTTTGAATTTCAATGTCGGCTGCGTGATGTTTTTTCCAATCCGCCAAAGCTTTTTCTTCGCGCAGCGCCAATGCGGACGGCCAATAGTTATTCCACAGTTTGCCGAACAGCTGTTCTTTTTGCGCTTGCGCATCGTAATATTCTTTTATGCTCATAAAAAGCGCATAATCGTCGAGCCAAAACCGCTGCTTTTTTTTGAATTCCCCGTATGCGCCGCTTAAATCGGCAGAAGCGTCTTTTTTGCCGATTACATTCAAAAAGTTTTGTGCCGCCTGTTTTAAAAGCGGAATCTTCCAATAAACAACCGAACCGAAATCGACATTACCCGTACACAAAATATAATCGGGCGGTGCGGCTTGCGCTTCGGTTAAAAAGCCCTGTTCGACAAGACTGTCCGTGTCGATGAGCAGCGGATTGCCTGCAAAGGTTGAAAAAGACGCATACGGCGAATCCCCGTAGCCGGTCGGGCCGAGCGGTAAAATCTGCCATAAGGTTTGTCCCGCCTTTTCAAGCCAGTCGACAAAGCGGAATGCCTGTTTGCCGAAGGTACCTATGCCCGGACTTCCGGGTAATGACGAGGGATGCAGCAAAATGCCGCCGGAGCGTTCCAAATTCATACTGTCCTCCTAATTTTGAAACAAATAGACCCGCGAGGGGTGCAATAGTACCGCGGCAGGCGGGGTAAAACGTTCGTATAAAAAGAGTGCCGACGCGGCAGCGGTTACTATGGGAACAGCATAAATAAAAAGCGAAATTTTTACAATGGGGCTGTCGAAAACTAACCGGCTTTTGAGACAGCTCCTGCCGTTTTCCGTATTCAGCTTAGGGCACAGCCTGCGATTGTCCGCCGTGATGTGTGACGGCGCAAGTCAGCCCAACCCTGCAATCTTTTTGTGCAATTCGATAACCTGTTGATGCAAAAAATGATCGACCGTAGTTTTTTCGATGACGCCGAGCGCTTTACGGTTTTCGCCTATAATCGGAATCGCCGTACAATCGTTTTTTGTAAACAGATTGTATAAGTCGGAAATGCCGGTGTGCGCCGTACACGAAATTGCCGCCGGCTCCATAATATCCATCGCCAAAAGACTTTCGTACCAATCGGACATGGTAAGCGTTTCTTTTAAGCGTTCCAATGTAATAAGCCCTGCAAATTTTCCCTCGGAATCCTTTACCGCGTAGTTTAAATTAGGATGATGGCTGAACGAATCGATAATTGAATGCAGGGGCGCCGTTTCGGGGATAATGCTCGGAGACTGTTCCGAACAAACCGGCACTTCATCCCATACGATGTCGGCGATGCGCAGGTTTTTCATCAAATCGTCTTCGGTAATATCCAAATTGCATTCGCCCGCCTTTTCTATCCCGTATTTTACGCACACGGGGCCGATAAGCTGAACGATAAAGGTGGTGGCGGTGATAATGAGCAAAATCGTCGGCCCGATGCTGTTTGAAAAATCGTTCCCCGCCGATATGGAAAGTCCGATGGCAACACCCGCCTGACTTAAAAGACAAAAGGGAAGGTATTTACGTACCGATTCGGGGGCTTTGGTAAGCCGCGAACCTGTCATCGCTCCGATAGTTTTGCCGACTGTCCGCAAAACCACATACAAAACCGCAAGCAGGCCGACAAAGGCGGTTACGTTCCATATATTCAGTTTTGCGCCGACCAGCACAAAAAACAATACGTAAATCGGCGGTGTAAAGTTTTCTACCAAAGTAAAAGTCGGCCGCGTTTTTGCCGGCGCAAAGTTCACCATAAAAAAGCCCAGCGCCATAGCCGCCAAAATCATATCCAAGTGTAAAAATCCCGCAATGCCGGCAGATAAAAAAAGCGCCCCCAGCGAAAAGCCCAAAATGCGCGCAGGGTCGGTCATAACATTGCGGATAAAAAGACTGAGCAAAAATCCTATCGCGCTGCCGAGTAAAACGGAGCCGCAAATATTATATGCCAACAATAAAAGCTGCTTGCCGAAACGTGCGGTTTGTGCGCCCAAAAGGCTTGCGGCGACGGAAGAGGCAAGGGCATATAAAATAAGCGCAACCGCATCGTCCAAGGCAACTATACCCAAAACCGTCGTTGTAAGCGGGCCGCGCGTTCTGTTTTCGCGCAGTACATCGGTTGTCGCCGCAGGTGCGGTTGCGGACGAAATTGCACCCAAAATCAAGCCGAGCGAAATCGACGTTGCCGCATTTTTTGTTACCGCATAAGAAAGCGCCGACATACACAGCGATACGATGATAAACGGCACAATCGATTCAAAAATCAAAATGCCGGTAAATTGAGTGCCGTATTTTTTTATAACCTGTGTTTTTAATTCGCCGCCTATCATAAAACCGATAAGCGAAAGCGCAATGCTGGAAAGCGGGTTTAAAGCGTTGATGACGTTTACCGACAATATTTGAAAGCCGGATTGGCCGATTAAAATACCGATAACGATGTAGCCTACCACTTGCGGAATTTTAAGTTTTTGAAACAAGCGTCCGCCCAAAGCGCCTAAAAGCAAAATAAGTCCCAACAGCAGGATGAGATTTGTGTTTTCCAGCCGCGAAAAGTGCATAAAACCGGGAAGAAATTCAGCGAGTTTATTCATAGTGTTTCAGTATATATTTTTGTGCAAAAAAGTAAAGAAGATGTGCACAGTATGCTATGAAAATCGATTTCCGTAATTTTGCGCAATCCGCCCTTTTACTAAACCGATTTCCGTGTTATAATAGACCTGTTCGAAAACACAGTTATCGAACAGGTCGACGAGTTCTAAATCGTACAAATAGCACGATTTAGAACATCGCA
>CAUTRX010000158.1:0-3985 GCA_963540775.1 uncultured Treponema sp.
TTTGCTTCGCAAAACGTCGCAGCGCGGTTTCGGCCGGCGAAGCTTCGAGGCAGCCCTTTTGCGGGACGGAAATCCGTCCGTGCCGTCAAACGGGTTTTGCCTTCCCTTCCCCTAAGACAAGGACATACAATTCTTGCCCGCATCCATGCCGCTTCCTTGCTTGCAAAAGCATCCGAAAATCGATACAATGTTTGATTATGGAAGTACGAGTTCGTTATGCCCCGTCGCCGACGGGAATGCAGCATATAGGCGGGGTGAGAACCGCTTTATTCAATTATTTGTTTGCCCGCTCCAAAGGCGGAAAGTTTATACTGCGGTTGGAAGATACCGACCGCACCCGCTACGGTGCAGAGTTTGTACAAAACCTCTACGACACCCTCGATTGGCTGAATATTTGCTGGGACGAAGGCGGCCCCAAAGGCGGAGAATACGGCCCCTACGTGCAGTCCGAGCGCTTTGACTTATATAAAAAATACGCCGAAGAATTGGTGCAAAAAGGCGAAGCGTACTACTGCTTTTGCGATGAAGAACGCTTAAACCGTATTCGCGCCATTCAAACAAAAAACAAAATGCCCCCCGGCTACGACCGCAACTGCCGCCACCTGACACCGGAAGAAGTGCGCTCGAATTTGGACGGAAAAAAGCCCTATGTTATTCGATTGAAAGTTCCCCTCGAAGGCGTTACGCGCTTTCACGATGCGCTTTTAGGCGATATCGAATGGAAAAACGAAGACATCAGCCCCGACCCCGTTCTCTTAAAAACCGACGGCTTTCCGACCTATCACTTGGCTAATATCGTAGACGACCATTTTATGAAAATCACCCACGTTATGCGCGCACAGGAATGGATTCCGTCCACGCCGCTTCACGTGCAAATGTACCGCGCATTCGGCTGGCAGCATCCCGAATTTTGCCACCTGCCGATGGTAAACGGTTCGGACGGCCAAAAGCTTTCAAAACGGCACGGGGCAACCAGCGTCAACGAATTCCGCGCCCGCGGCTATATCCCCGAAGCGCTGGTAAACTACGTTGCCATGCTCGGCTGTTCATACGAAGAAGGCCGCGATATTTTTCCGCTTGCGGACTTGGAAAAGCTGTTCCGAATGAGTCATTTGAACAAGGCGGGCGCCGTCTTCGACTACAAAAAACTCGAATGGTTTAACGGCCAATATATGAGGATGATGAGCGATGAAGAATTGTTCGGCCGCGTGCTTCCCTTTATTACGGGTACGGGCGATGCGGCAATTCCCATTCAATCTTCCGAAGAATTTCCGGCTCCCAAAGTCGGAAGCGACTATTCCGGTCTTGTTTTAAAAGACGACGGAAGCCTTGCCGTTTCGCAAAAAGAGCTCGATGCGGGAGCCGACAGTTTAAGCGACGCCGATATCCGCACAAAGCTTATGGAATTGATGCCGCTTATAAAAGAAAGGCTGCACTTTTTAACCGACGCTGCCGAAATGGCGGGCTTTTTGTTCAAGAACGTCGTGCCGCCTCCTGCAGAACAGCTGGTGCCGAAAAGGCTTGATACGGCTAAAACAAAGGAAGTGCTCGCCGAAGCGTTGAATTTTATTCAAGCGCTGGATGCCGGAGTTAAAGACGGCTCATTGGATCATGAGGCACAGGAAAATCTTGCAAAAGCCTCTGCCGAAAAACTCGGTGTAAAGCTCGGCGATTTTATGATGCCCATACGCATGGCGGTAACGGGTTCCAAGGTTTCGCCGCCTCTTATCGGTTCCATATTGATTTTGGGGGCACAAAAAGCCGCCGAGCGTGTGCAGCGCGCGATGAGTAATTTGTAAAAACGGTTTGTGAAAACGGGTTATCTGTAAAATTGCAGCATATCTACGGCATTGAACATATAGCAGACTCTCCCCTCTGTGCCGCTTTCGGACGTTTTGACGGTATGCATAAAGAGCATGCGGCAGCCCTTGAAAACCTTATAACACAAGCACGTGCGCATTCTCTTCCTTCCGCCCTCATCAGTTTTGTGGGAACGGAAGGCACAGCCGTCTATACGACGGAAGAAGAAAAAGAAGATTTGCTTCAAAAAAGCGGTTTGGACTTTTTGATTTCCGTTTTAGGTGCCGATACGGAGCAAAACAGGGATTACGCCGTCCGCCGTTTAAATGCCGCTTTTTTTACGGATATTTCGCCTTTTGACGGAACCGAAAAGCTTGACCGCTGTTTTGAAGCGCGGGATTTTCCTTCTTTTTCCAAACTGTGCGGCCGTCCCTACCGTATGATCGGAACCGTTATGCACGGCAAAGGCCGCGGCAAAACAGTCGGAATGCCGACAATCAATTTAAGTATTCCGCCGAATAAAAAACGCCCCCCCGAAGGTGTTTATGCAACAATTACGCACATAGACGGCACGGCTCATCAGGGCGTAACGAATATAGGACGGCGCCCTTCGGTGGATAACGAAAGTGCCGTAACGATTGAAACTTTTTTATTCGATTTTTCCGAAGACATTTACGGGCAAAGAATTAAGCTCGATATATATACGCTTATCCGCGACGTGAAGAAGTTTGACGGGCTTGAAGCGGTAAAAAAACAAGTTGAAAAAGACGTACAAAGCGCTCGCAATTTTTTTACCGCTTCCGAATTATAGGATTCAAATCTTTATCGGTGCGTAGTGCCGGCGCCCTCCGCCGTCTTTCCCAACTCAAGGTATTCGGCATATAATGTATCGTACACGGTACTTTTTTTCGGATCCGGCTTGTATACGCGGTCGATGCCGGGGGCAAGCTGTTTTTGAGCATCTGCAACGCTTTTATATAAGCCTGCCGCCGTTGCCGCAAACACGGCGGCTCCTATCGACGGTGATAAATCGCTTTCGGTTACCGCAATTTCCCGCTTTGTTATATCGGCTAAAATCTGCATACCTGCACGGCTTTTTCGCGCAACGCCGCCGACTGCGATGATTTTTTTGATTGCAATACCGTTTTGTTCAAAACATTCGATAATTGCGCGCGAACCGAAGGCTGTCGCTTCCAAAAGCATACGCATAAAGGCCGGCGCATCCGTTCCCAGCGAAATGCCGCTCAACCATGCAGTCAGGTTTTGATTCGCGTGCGGTGTTCTTCTGCCGTTTATCCAATCCAACGCGACCGGCAGCATTTCCGTTACGGGAATGGTTTCGCATGCTTTTTCCAAGTCGGCCAATATGTGCTTTTCATACGCGTCGATTTCTTTTTCCGTAGGTTCTCTGCCGAGAACCGCTTTACCCGCTCCGTTTTTAAAAGGCCATAACAGCAGCGTGCGGAACCAATTATAATAATCGCCATACGCCGACTGTCCCGCCTCATAGCCGATGTTGCCCGCGATAACCGAACCGTCGACTTGGCCGCAGATACCGGGAATGCATTTTTCCGTTTTGTTTGCGGCCGTAAGCGGACTGATGATAATGTCGCAGGTTGAAGTTCCCATGCTTTTTACCATAACGCCGTCGGCAACACCGCCGCCGACGGCTCCGATATGGGCATCGTAGGCGCCGACACATACGGTAATTCCCTCTTTTAAGCCGAGTTTTGCAGCCCACTCCGCTGTAAGGGCACCCTGTTTTTGTTCGGTTGTAAAGGTTTCATTGCCCAAAAGGGGCTGAATGTCTGCAAGTTTGGAATCGAGCTTTGCTAAAAATTCGGTTGAAGGGTACCCGCCCCAGCTTTTATGCCACATACATTTATGCCCTGCGGCACAGCGGCTGCGTTTTATTTTGTCGGGCGCGGTAGTACCGCACAGCAAAGCCGTCATCCAATCGCAGTGCTCAACGGCACACACGGCGGCTTTTTTGACTTTCGGATTTTTGCGTACGATGTGCAGCAATTTCGACCAAAACCATTCGGATGAATAAGTTCCCCCCGAATAGAGGGTATAATCTTGAGCGCCCCATGTTTTGGATAAGCGGTTTATTTCATCGGCTTCGGCAACAGCCGTATGATCTTTCCATAATACGAACATTGCGTCCGGGTCTTCGGCAAATTCT
>CAUTRX010000159.1:0-3983 GCA_963540775.1 uncultured Treponema sp.
GTAGAAGGTGATATCGGCGCTAAAACGTCGTTTGAATTAACCTCCGAATTGGAAAAACGCTGCAAAAGTTTGAAAATCAGCGATAACGCCGCCGTCCGTGCGGAATTGTGTGCACTTCTTGAAGCTTCGGTTAAGCCGGTTGATTTAATTCCCGATCCTTCTCTGATTAATATCTACATGGTGCTCGGAGTAAACGGTGTGGGAAAAACGACCGCTTGTGCAAAAATGGCCGCCTTTTACAAAAAGCACACCGATCTGAACATTGTTATGGCGGCAGCCGATACATTCCGTGCCGCAGCGATAGAACAGCTGTGCATACACGGAGAAAAAACGGGAGTCAGAGTGGTTTCTCATAAACACGGAGGCGATCCTGCCGCCGTTGTATTCGATGCGCTCCAATCGCTTTGTTCAAAGGGGGCAGGCTTGGTTATTGCGGACACGGCCGGCCGTCTTCATAATAAAGAAAATTTGGTGCGCGAACTGCAAAAAATAGACCGGGTAGCTTCTTCAAAATCGAGTGCGGGTGCGTATAAAAAGATTCTTGTCCTTGACAGTACAACAGGGCAAAATGCAGTACGGCAAGCCGAAGTGTTTCACGAAGCGGTAGGTATTGACGCCGTTTTTTTAACAAAATACGATTCAAGTGCAAAGGGCGGCTGTGCGTTTTCGTTGGGAAGGGATTTGGGGATTCCCATTGCTTTTACGGGGATAGGAGAAGCGTATGAAGATATACGTCCTTTTAATGCTTCCGAGTATGCACACGATTTTTTAGGCGACTGATATGAGCATTCCGTTTCGGCCGTATGCAGCGGCGTTTTTATGCGCTTTTATATTTTTTACACCGATTTTAAGCTTTGCCGAAAAAACTGAGGCCCTATCCGAAAAAGACGGAAAGAGCGCCGAAAAGGACGAGCTTCCGAAAGATACGCCGAGTACACCGTCGCCGCGCTTTTTCCCCGATACCGTAGTTGAAAGTTCTTCCGCATCTTTTTCAAACGGCGCTTTACGCAGACATTTCGGCACGGAAGGCTATTTTTTTGTAAATAACGATTACGGCAGTGCATTGCGTTGCACCGAAGATGTTCTTGTCCGAAAGAAATTCGATGCCGAGCGCCGCCTTATTCAAAAAACGTTGTGGAAGCCTGCTTCGGCACAGCCGGTATCGATAAGTACGTACGCATACCGCGCCGATTCTCCGTTTCCGCAAAGTGCCGTCATCACGGACAATGAGCACTCGCTGGTTATACATGAAACTTACGAAAAACGGGGTTTGCCGGTGCGAAGGGACACTTATGCCGTTATAACCGAAAGCGTATCCGAACCGCAAAAACCTACGAAAAACGGGGAGCCGCCGCTAAATGACGCGGTACGGACGGATAAAAAGCTTACGGTGTCGGAGACGATGAGCTATGACGGAAAAAAACGGATTACGGAGCACGTATCTGTTTACACCGGCGAGCATCCCCGCAGCGAAAAAATTGAATACCGTTACGGAAAAGGCGCTTACAATGCCGACGAATTTCACTACGTTGACGAAGTAAAAATAAAAGAAAAAGTGTATTCCGCGCTTACGGATTGGCGGGAAAGCGTTTTTTTTGCGGAAAATATAAAAGTCGTTACCGTGTATAAAAACGAAACAGCCGTATCCGAAACGTTTTACGAAAACGGTGAAAAAAAACGGGAGCGCTTTTTATGAATATTCCGTATAAGGCGGCGTGGCTGCTGTTTGTGTCCCGCCGTTTTGCACGCGTGGACGTTAGAGGGCGCAGCGCTCTTACGGCTTTTCTTTTTTCCGCCGGTATTGCTTTCGGTGTTATGACGCTCATTGTCGTTATATCGGTTATAAACGGTTTTCAAACAGGCTACATTGAAAGCATTTTGGAACTGCATTCTTTTCATGTGCGCGCCCGTGCCGACAGTCCCGAAGAAGAAAAAAAACTTGTCGGTTTATTAAAAAACGATCCGCATGTACGCGTTTTTTATCCGTTTATGGAAGCGCAAACATTAAGTGTTGGCAAAAACGGGCGGCAAAAGGCGGCGCTTGTGCGCTTTGTTCCCGTCGACGTTTTACAAAGAGACCGCGGTTTTGCCGACAGAATTTCCGTTTACGCCGGCAGTTTCGATTTAAGCCGTGAGCAAGTTGTTTTGGGCTCCGACCTCGCCGCCGATTTGCAAGTCGGTGTCGGCGACACGGTAAATCTTTTAGCTTTATCCGGTTCTTCCGACTCGGATTTATTGTCGGCAAGCCGTATTTTTACGGTTTCGGGCATTTTTTCCTGTGCGTATGCCGACATAAACAGCAGTTTTATGTTTTTTTCCCTCGATACGGGAAAAAAACTGCTCGGTTCTTCGGAGCGCCCCGCATACGGCATAAAACTGCACAAAGTGTCGCAGGACGGAAAATGTATGCATGCGCTGCAAAATGCCGACAAACGTTTTTTTGTGCAGTCGTGGCGCGTGTACAATAAATCCTTTTTCGGTGCTTTAAAAGTCGAAAAAAACGTACTTATGTTTTTGGTGCTTATTATTTTTGCCGTAGTCGCCGTAAATATTTTTAACGGTATGCGCAGGATGATATTCGAGCGCCGCGAAGAAATTTCGGTTTTGTCCGCTTTGGGCGCTTCCCCTTTTTTAATTCAAACGATTTTCGTTGTGCAAGGATTGCTGATCGGCTGAGGCGGTGCCGTGCCGGGATTGCTTTTGGGCATGCTTATCAGCGTCCGCATGGATTTTGTCTTTTTTATTATTTCAAAAATCGTGTATTCGGTGCAGTATTTCTTTACGTTTTTGTTTCATCCCGAAAACCTTCTTTTTTTAACGGAAAATTCAATGTTTATGTTTTATGCGCAAATTCCCGCCCGCATGTTTTTCGGCGAAACGGCCTTTATAACCCTGTTCGGTGTGCTGTCCGCCGTGCTTTCCTCCTATGCGGCGAGTAAAAATATTTTAAAACTTTCGATTGCCGAGGTGCTTCGTTATGAATGAAAACGCACAAACGCAAAACCTGATTGTCATACGCGATCTTGAAAAAAACTACATTGAAACGGGAACACGTTTAACCGTCTTTTCCGGTTTGAATATGGAAGTCAAACGCGGAAGCAAAACTCTGATTTTGGGTGAAAGCGGCAGCGGTAAAAGTACATTGCTGAATATTATCGGCGCTTTGGATAATGCAAGTGCGGGAACCGTACAGGTGGGGAATTACGATGTCACTTCTTTAACCGAAAAAACCGCTCCCGAATACCGCGCTTCTTTTTTGGGTTTGGTGTTTCAGTTTCACTATCTTCTAAAAGATTTTACCGCTTTGGAAAATGTGTTTTTACCGCTGTACATGAGCGGCATTTCAAAAAAAGAGGCAAAACAGCGAGCGGCGGAACTGTTACATGAAGTAGGTTTGGAAAAGCGTATGCACCATTTGCCTTCCCAGCTTTCGGGAGGCGAGCGTCAGAGAGCGGCGGTTGCTCGCTCTTTAATCGCCGATCCCGAGCTTATTTTGGCCGACGAACCGACGGGGAATTTGGATCCCGAAAATTCGCTTTTGGTTGCCGATGTGCTTTTTTCCATGGCGGAAAAATACCATAAAACCCTCGTTATGGTTACTCACGATACGGCACTCGGCTCGCGCGCAGACAAATGCTTTCGCATAAAGCAAGGCAGGCTTATCGATGACCTTTAAAGCATCGTTTTTATATGCGCTGCGCATTGTGCGACCCGGTTTAAAAAGCGCTTCAAACGGCCGGAAAAGTCTTTTCGGTGCGGTTTTCGGTGTCGCCGTCAGTTTGGTGCCGCTGGTGGTTGTTTTGGTTGTTGCCGAGGGCATGATTGAAGGCATTACCGAGCGCATGATCGGGCTTTCAAGTTACCATTTGCAGGTTTCGTGTCCGCCGCATTTTTTTAAAACAGGGGAAGAAATTCCCGTTTTAACGGAACTTGCGCAAAATCTTGGAAAAGAAATCGGTGCGCGCACCTTTGCCGAGCGGCAG
>CAUTRX010000160.1:0-3981 GCA_963540775.1 uncultured Treponema sp.
GATATCCCCAATCCTGTTCTTTTTGCGGAAAACCCGCTTCTCCGACACGGCGTCTGGTTGCCGGTCCGAACGATATTTTTATCTGTGATCAGTGTATTACGGTGTGCCGCACTATTCTCGACGAAGAAAAAACGGCACCGCTGCCGATTGAATTAACCGATGTGCCGACTCCGAAAGAATTTAAAGAATATTTGGATGAATACGTCGTCGGTCAGGATTATGCAAAAAAAGCGCTGTCGGTTGCCGTTTACAATCATTATAAAAGAATGTCGCAAAATGCGGCAAAAAAAGACGACGACGTTCTTATAGAAAAATCGAACATTTTGCTCATGGGACCGACCGGGTCGGGAAAAACCCTTTTGGCAAAAACCCTTGCGCAAAAACTGAAAGTTCCTTTTGCGATAGCCGATGCGACGACCTTAACCGAAGCAGGCTATGTCGGTGAAGATGTCGAAAACGTACTTTTAAAACTTATCAATGCGGCAAACGGTAATGTTGCCGCCGCCGAACGCGGTATCATCTTTATCGACGAAATCGACAAGATTTCGCGCCGGTCGGAAAACGTTTCGATTACGCGCGATGTTTCGGGTGAAGGCGTACAGCAAGCTTTATTGAAAATCATTGAAGGCACACGCGCAAGCGTTCCGCCTCAAGGCGGCCGCAAACATCCCAATCAGGAACTTATAGACATAGATACCACCAACATTTTGTTTATCTGCGGCGGCGCCTTTGTCGGCCTCGAAAAAATCGTTGAAACACGCATACATCAGCACACGATGGGCTTCGGGGCTTCCGTAGACGCCTTTTCCGACGATAAAAGAGCCGAACTTTTAAATCAAACAAACCCCGACGATTTGGTAAAATTCGGTCTTATTCCCGAATTGATCGGGCGCTTTCCCGTTACGGTATCGCTTAAAGAATTGACAAAATCCGATTTGGTGCGGATTCTCACCGAGCCGAAAAATGCGATTACCAAGCAATTTCAAGCTTCGTTCGCCTTGGATAATGCCGAACTTGAGTTTACATCCGAAGCCATTGATGCGATAGCCGACCGCGCCTTTGTGCAAAAAACCGGAGCGCGCGGACTTCGTTCAATCGTGGAAAAGCTGCTTTTAGACAGCATGTATGAAGCACCCTCCATAAGCGGCCGCAAAAAACTGCTCATAACCAAAGATATTGTCGAAAAAAAGCACACCCCGTCCATTGATGTGTTAAGCGAACAAAAAACCGCTTAAACGATGTGCGAAACTCTGTTATTCCTTTTGTTGTAAGGACTGCAAAAGTTCTACCGTTTTTTCAGCGGTTTTTTCCCACGAAAACCGCTTTACCCATTCGAATCCGCCTTTTATAAGCCGTTCCCGCAGTTTTGTATCGGTTAATACGGCTTCCATCGCAGAGGCGCAATCGGCCGTGTTATCGGGATCGAAATACAGCGCGCAATCGCCTGCAATCTCGGGTAAAGATCCGGCTTTTGCACAGGCAACGGGCACGCCTGAAGCCATCGCCTCGATAAGCGGTAGGCCGACACCTTCGGCCACCGACGGAAAAATACAGGCTGCCGAGCCGGAATACAATTCGGGAAAATCTTTGTGCGGGAAGTACCCGGTAATAAAAATATCGGAGGCAAACTCGCAGGCGGCAGCTTCGCGCTGCACGCTTTCGGCATAGGCACCTTCGTTTCCCGCCAAAACCAAGCGGTGAGGCAGCGACGTTTTCTTTTTAAAAAGTGAAAAAGCGCGGATCAATTCGCTGTGTTTTTTTTCGGGATTCGACAAGCGCGAAGCGTAAATAATATACGGTTTTTTTACGGCAAAGGGCTGAATGTCTGCAATGTCGGAATTTAAGGCTGTACGCGGGTAAAACATACTGTGATCGATACCGTCATAAATAACCGCAATTTTTTCGGGACTGATATTCATATTTATCAAATCTTTGCGTATGTATTGACTGACGGCTATAATTTTTGCCGACTTTCGAAAAGCGTTTTTAAAAAAATGCGGCAAGTTTTTTTTTGATTCTTTTAATGTTTCGGACAAAACAGTGTGAATAACCGCAACGGAAGGAATTTTTCGTGTGCAGCGCACCATGTACGCTCCCGCCGGAAAAAGCACCGCATCATATTTTTTTTTAAGTGCAAAACGTTCAAGACAAAATAAATGCCATAAGCGTTCCGCAATTATATTGTCGGGAATTTGAATACCGCTGTACGACACACCGCCGTCCCCCGGATCAAAGGTATAGCGGTCTATTTCCTGCCCGAACAAATCGTATGTACACCCTTTGCCGCGCGGCAAATTCTTTACAAGCGAAAGTACATATGATCCGAGTCCCGACTTTCCGTGATCGCAGCCGAATACGTCAATTCCTATATTCATCTCGAACATTATAGCATAGTTTTTGCGACTGTGCTATACTCATACGTATGAATGAATTTTCCTTCGACGGCGGTGCGGCAGGTTTTTGCCCCGACAGCCGCATAGTACACAAATTGGCGGAAAAACATATCGGAACACCGACCGCCGTACAAAAAGCAGTAATGCCGGTTATATATGAGGGCGCAAATTGCATTTTCGAATCGGAAACGGGAACGGGCAAAACCTTCGCCTATCTTTTGCCCCTGCTGCAGCGACTGTACTTCGACTTGGGCCGGGAAGACGGCGAAGCGCAGGCTCAACCGAAATTGATTATTGCCGCTCCCACAAAAGAATTGGCCGCACAAATAAAAAACGAATTGCATTTTTTACTCGGCGCAACCGAAAAAATACTGTTGTGCTTCGGCGGTTCTTCAATTAAACGTCAAATCGAAGGACTCAAAGAAAAGCCCTTTGCCCTCGTCGGATCGGCAAACCGTCTTTCGGATTTAATCAGGCTTAAAAGAATAAAAACCGCACAGATAAAGTCACTCGTTTTTGACGAAGCCGACCGTCTTTTAGCAAAAGAAATGAAAGCCGAAAGTTTTGAGCTGCTGCGCGCTTTGCCGAAAAACATTCAGTTTATCGCCTGCTCGGCGACCGTAAACGAAAACGTCCGTCAAGAACTTATCGCATTTTTGGAAAAATCGGCAATAGGCCTTGTATCCGGCTCACAAACCCGGTGCATCGCACTGCCGAAAGAAAACGTATTGACCGGTAAAATTGCACATTGGGCTATTTACGCGGAAGAACGCGACAAGGCGGACACGCTCAGAAGTTTTTTGGCTGCGGAAAAACCGGCAAAAGCTCTGGTGTTTTGCGCAACAAACGATTCGGCCGAAAAGACGGCGGCCTATTTGAATTTTAAAAAAGTGCCCTGTTTTGCCCTGCATGCCGATACCGATAAAGTGCAGCGCAAACAAGCCTTGGATAAATTCAAAAACGGTTCCTGCTCGGTACTGGTCAGCGGCGACCTTGCCGCAAGAGGTTTGGACATTCCCGATATAAGCCATGTCATTCAACTGAACGTACCGTCCAATCCCGATTTTTTTGTTCACCGCGCAGGCAGAACCGGCAGATCGGACAAAACGGGCATTAACCTCGTTATCGGAGATGTAGGCGACTTACATTCACTTGCACAGTTGGAAAAAAAGCTGAAAATCGCCGTGTACCCGAAAGAGTTGTACGAAGGAAAACTCATTTCCGCAGACGACGACTGCTGTTAAAGAAAAAACTTGAATGCAAAGCCTAAAAAAGTATACATTGACACGGAATGCCCTCCGTGATAAAATGGCGAAATAATCATATTCATGATGTAAGGATTCAATATGAAAAAAGAAGGTCGCAAGTCCGTTACAAAAATATTGGTTTCGGCAGGCTCCATTACCATACTGGTTTTGGCAGCGGTTTCGTTTATTCTTATTCCGACACGGAACGCAGGCGAACAGGAACAAATGCCCGAAGTCGGTTCCTACAAAGGAAAAAAAATCGAATTTGTGCAGGGTTCCCGCTTTTTTGATACGGTAAAAAGATATGAATACGAGTACAAAAACCAGTCGCTCGCCCAAGG
>CAUTRX010000161.1:0-3954 GCA_963540775.1 uncultured Treponema sp.
CGGATTACGTTTATTCGCTGAGCGCTTCAACCGGATCGAGGCGGGCGGCCTTTAGTGCGGGATTTAAGCCGAAAAAGATACCGGTAGACACCGATACGGCAAAGGCGACGATTGTTCCGGTTAGATTGAAGGCGAATATAAAGCCGATGTCTTTCGGAAACACAAAGGTTACGATAAGAAAACAAATAACGCTGCCCAGCAGTACGCCGATTGTGCCGCCCGTAAGTGTCAAGGTTGCCGATTCGACTAAAAACTGGTTGCGGATATTACCGTTTGAGGCGCCCAAGGCTTTTCTGATGCCGATTTCGTGCTTGCGCTCGGTAACGGTTACGATCATGATATTCATAATGCCGATGCCGCCGACCAAAAGCGAAATGGCCGCAATTGCCGTAAGAACAATGTTTACGATGGCAAGCTCTTTATTGCTGTCTTCCAGCACACCTTGCGCGGTCGATATCCATATTGCATTGAGCACTTCCGCCTTTTTGTCGGCAAAATCGTTTACGAGGCGTCTTACCGTGCCCGCACTATTTTCGTCGACAAGCTGTATGTCGACGCGGTAAATTTCCTGCAAGGGATTTATTTTCTTAGATACAAAGCTGCGCGGAATAAAGATTGTCCGGTTGGGACTGTATGACCATACGCTTTTGTGTTCTAAAACCCCGATGACGGTCAGGGTAAAATTCGCTTTTTTTGTGTTCAGAGTAATTGTTTTTCCCACTGCATTCCCTTCGGGGAACAACGTTTCGGCAATGTTTTTGCCCAACACGGCTTTATGTGTGCCGTGTGCAAAGTCCGACGTCGTAAAAAAAGAGCCGTAGTCGATTTTGTATTGATTCGCTTCGAGTGCACCGTACTCGCAGGCGGAAATGCGCACATCGGTTGAAACGTTTGCGCGCAGTACCCGTGCATTAAAATCGCAAAAATAAAAGATATTTTTTATGCCTGTAACATTTTCGGATAGCTCTTTACGGAATGCTTCGTTAAACGGGAGTTTTTGCTCATCGGCTTGCCAGTATTCGATATTCATGATATCCAAAGCAAAACGGCTGAATTCTTTTTTTAAGGTTGCATCAAGCGAACTTGCCATTGTCGTAACGATAACCACCGCCGTAACACCGATAACGATTCCCAAAAGCGACAAAAAGGTGCGGGTTTTATTTACTTTAAAATTTTGCAGCGCATTTATAAAATCTTCAAACATAGCGTTCCGGTTACCGTTCCTCTTTCGGCGCTTTAAGCATATCGCCTTCGGCCAAACCGGAGGTAACTTTTAAAAGCCCTCGCGTGTACGGCACGACGCTTATTTTAACTTCTTCGGTTTTTTCTCCGACGATTTTATCGACAAAGGGTTCTCCTTCTTTATAGCGGACGGCATTCTGCGGTATGGTTAAAATCTCTTCGTCTTCGCCCGCGATGATAAACCCCGAAAAAGAGTAGCCGGGTAAAATGGCGTCGGGCGGATTGTTTACGCGGATTTTTGTGTCAAGCACGGCGGCTCCGCGTTCGGTAATACGTGCCGCCGACGGGAACGCGGTAATTTCGGCCTCGACTTTTAAGTCCGGTTGTGCGGGAAAAGTAAGCTGCGCCTTTTGACCGACTTTTAAACGGAAGGCGTCGCTTTCGACAACTTCAACCGTTGTTTGCAAATATTCGCGGTTAATCAAAGCTCCGAAATTATCCTGCGCTTTTGCATATTGGCCTTCGCGGATTTTTAAGATTGCAACCGTTCCGTCAAAACGGGCAAGAACTTTTCGGTCGGCAATTTGCTTTTCCAAAAGTTTTTTTTGCTGTTCCATCAGCTTGAGTTTTTTCGACGGGCCGTTTATCGCTTCCTGGCGGAAAGAAAATTCATGCTGTGCAAGATTGTACTCCTGCACCGTACTGTCGAGCGCAAAAAGCAAGGTGCCTTTTGCAACCGTGTCGCCTTCTTTTACCGCGACAGTTTCTATAATGCCTTCTCCGGGCGATTGCAGATTTTGCACTTGCGCCGCTTCTATGTAGCCCGAAATTTCTATCTTATTCGAAGACAGTTCTTTTTTTACTTCGATGGGCGGAAGTTCGTGGGCTTGCTTTTTTTGGGGCGAAAAAACTTTTACCGCGACGCCGATCACGATGAGTACGGCTGCAAGTATAAGCAAAAGCTTTTTTTTCGATTTCTTTTTTTGTTTCATAGTATCCTCAAAGGCGGAGGCTTCGGCGCGAACCGCTTATCTGAATTTTCGCAAAAAAGCGGCAATGTCGTTTTTTTGCAGTATGGAACCGGTGGAAGCGACTTTACCGTCGATGACGAGGGCCGGCGTATGCATTACTCCGTATGCGGCGATTATATACAAATCGGAAATATGCTCGGAGCGCTCGCCGGGGTACAGCCGCGCGAGAACTTCGTCGGTCGCTTCCTTTAAAGCCGCACAGGAAGCGGCATTGGTGCCGAGTATTTTAACGCCCGCCCTGTGTTCTTCAATGTAAGCTTCAGCGGCGGAAAAAGAAGAAATGCCGCCGCGCGGCGCAATGCCCCTGGCGGGTACGGGCGCCGTATTTTTATTCGCTTTTAACTCTTCTTTGCGCGCGTTTTGTTTTTCCGTTTTTCTTCCGAATAGTGAAATCACAGTTGTCCTCCCAAAACAAACTTGTTAAACACCTTTAAAGACGCAAGCGGATTTTAAAGGCATTCCGATTATAAAATACTTTTAAGGTTTTGTCATCAACCGCATACTGCTTTCAGCATATTGCGATAAGGGGGACGCACATTTCTTCCGCAGTAAGTCCTGCGTGATGGCTTTTAAAATGATTCGACTGCGGGCTGTCGACCAGCGTCAGGGAGGAACAGGCGACGGCAAGGTAGTCGCCCAAAGAAGTGTGCACCGACGGGTGCGCCGTTCCCGTTCCGAACAATTCCATACCGAGCGCTTCCCGTTTTGAAAACAACAAAAAGTCGGCGTCTTTTGTATCGAACGTTTTGCCGTGCTGCGGTTTCAAATCCGCGTCTATATCGGCGGCAAAGAGCGTTTTAAAACACTCGCCGAAGACACGGGGAAAATCGCTTAGATATTCGGGTTTAACGAAAAAATTTACCGCCCGCGCTTCGATTGACGGTCGGCGTACAAGCATTTTTTCCAGCTGAGGGTAGGAGGTTAATTCGGCATTGCGTACGGGAATGTGGCCGTGGTCGGCGGTTACAAGTACGAGGGTGTCGCCTCCGGCCGGCGCCTGCTTTAGACGGCGGCAAAAACGCTGTACGCTGCGGTTTATACCGCATACGCATGCTTTTGCCGCAATGCTGCCGGTTCCGCACACGTGCATAATGCTGTCCGGTTTTTCGCTGTATGCGTAAATGTAATGCCCGCCTTCTTCGGTACAGAGGCGGAACACTTCATCAAACATTTCTTTTGAATTGTTTACCTTGTTCGTACCGAATTTTGAAACCGTGTAAAAGCCCGTCCCGCTGCCGTTTGCCTCATCGGTTTGTGCCACGGCTTCTTTTTTGTAAAATGCAGTGCAGGGGATAAAACGGTTTCCCGCGTGAAAGGGTGCCGCCTGTTCTTTTGAATCTTTAAGCGTGTTGGTAAATACGTTTACGTTTTTGTCCAATTCGGGAAAATACAAAGTCCAGCCCAAGCGCCCGTGTTCCAGCGGGGGCAATCCCGTTTCCACCGATGTGACCGCTGCCGTTGTCGTCGGCGGAAATACCGAAAAAACGGGACAGATAAAGTGCCCATGCCGTCGAATAAAAACAGTACGACATTGCGGTAGCGCCTGCCGTTTTTGCGTGCCGCATTTTTAAGCAGTTGTTCCAAAGCCGCCAGCGGCGGGTGCGGAGTTGTTATGCCGAAAAAGGCCGCCAGCGAAGCTGTCACATTAACAAGCGATTGCGTGTAGTCCGGAAACTGAATCATAAAAATCACTGTAGCGCAAAAGGACGCTCAATTCAAGCGTGCGCCCTCGGCTGGATCC
>CAUTRX010000162.1:0-3949 GCA_963540775.1 uncultured Treponema sp.
ATAGTCGACGGCGCATCGTCTTTTCAAATATTCAGGAAAATCGTTTTACCTTTGATAAAACCCGTATTGGTTATTATCATAATGATAAGATTCATAGACGCTTTTAAGGTTTTTGACACGGTATATGTTATGACCGGCGGCGGCCCGGGAAGCGCGACCGAAATGCTTCCCAACTATATATATAAACAGGGACTTAGATATTTCGATGCCGGTTATGCAGCCTCTTTGGCTATTATGTTTGTCATCGTTATGACTTTTTGCAGTATTCTATTTTTAAAATGGCGCAAGAAGGAGCAGGAAAATCTATGAGAAAAAGCAAAGATTACAGTTCTTCGGAATATATATTGTCAAACTTTTTGGGTGTTCACACAAAGTATGTTATTATATTCGTAAGCTCGATAATAGTCTGTTTTCCTCTCTATTGGCTGGCCATAAGCGCTTTTAAAATGGAACAGGATTATCTGGCTTTCCCGCCGATATTGGTGCCGCTTAGGTATACGCTGAAAAGCTTTATAGAAATTTTTACACGCGATAAAATCTTCAGTTATTTTCTTAACAGTATGCTTATAAGTGTTGCCGCCACTTTTTTATCGATATTCATCGGCAGTATGGCGGCCTTTGTTCTTGTCCGGGCGCCGATACATAAAACCGCAAAACATATATTCGGTGTATGGTTTTTAATTCAAAAGATGTATCCTGCAATTGCAACAGCTATTCCGGTATATCTCGTTATGAGAAAACTCCACCTTATGGACACTCCGACGGCACTCATTATTATGAATACCAGCTTTAATCTTCCGCTGGTTATTTGGCTTATGATGGGATTTTTAGAGCAAATTCCGTATTCGCTGGAAGAAAGTGCCATTTTAGACGGCTGTTCTTTTACAAAGCGTTTTTTTGCGATTGTATTACCGATTACAAAACCCGGTTTAATTGCCGGTGCAATTTTGACTTTTGTTGCGACATGGAACGAATTTTTATTTGCAGTTATTTTGTCAATTAAGCGCGCAAAAACACTGCCGGTTATTATTGCGGGATTCATTACGGACAGGGGACTTGCATGGGGACCGATGGCTGCGACAGCCGTACTGTGTCTGTTACCGGTTATGATTTTGACTATATTTGTACAAAAAGATTTCGTAAACGGGCTTTCTATGGGGGCCGTGAAAGGATAAAATGAAAACGATTTTGTGTTACGGCGATTCCAATACGTGGGGCTATAATGCCGCAACGGGCGGCAGATTTGATTATGAGCGGCGCTGGCCGACCCGCTTGGCTCATCTTCTCGGGCCGGAATTCCGAGTCATTGATGAGGGGTTGTGCGGCAGAACGACGGTTTTCGATGACCCGCTGACCTTCGGCTTAAACGGCTTAAAAACACTTGAGCCGATTATAAAAAGCCACAGCCCGCTCGATCTGACGGTCATCATGCTCGGAACAAACGACTGCAAAGGATACTTCGGGGCGACGGCACGCAATATTGCCGAAGGGATGCGCCGTCTTATTTCGCAAGCACGGTTTTTAGACGCCGGGAAGATTCTTCTTGTGACGCCTCTCAATATCGATGCGGGCATTTACCGAACGGAGATTGCCGATGTGATGGGAAAAGGGTGCAGCGAAAAATCGGTGCTCTTAAACAGCTATTATAAAAAAATTGCCGAAGAATTGCACGTATATCACATGAACGCAAACGAGTCGGTTACGGCAAACACAACGGATTTTATGCATTTTGACGAGCAAAGCCAAGAACCTTTTGCAAGGGCGCTGGCAGCAAAAATCAAGACAATCATAGCCGGATAAAAGACGGAAATACAAAAAGACCGGCGTCCCGCTTCCAGGGAAACGGCAGCGCCGGCCACTTTTTCAAAATCAAACGGCGTTTTTAAGGCACCCTATTTATTGTACGTGCGTTTTACTTTACGCGTAGTTGTCATTTCGAGCGGTTCGTCCAAAACGGTTATCTTGGAAATGCGTGCATAGGTGGCAAGATTTTTATTCACCTTGTCGATTATGTCCTTTACAGCACGGTAGACGGAATCGGTACTTGCGGCGGAACCGCGCGAACAATTCAACCGTTTAAACAAATCGTCCGACGGGTATACCAACGCTTCAATTCCTTCGGATTTCATCGCCGCGTCCTGCAGATAGCCCCGAATCGTAATTTGTTCGATGTCGGTAAAAAGCTGAAAGGCGTTTTCAATCTCTTCGGGGAAAACGTTTTTGCCGCCTTCGGTGACGATGAGGTTCTTTGCGCGTCCTGCAAGATAGAGATAATTTTCGGCATCGAGTTTGCCCAAGTCGCCGGTTTTAAACCAGCCCGCACCGCAAGAGTCTTTGTCGGTTGTAAAAACTTCAGCGGTTTCTTTTTCCATTTTGTAATAGCCTTGCATAACCATCGGGCCTTTTACGATAACTTCGCCTACGCCGTTTTCGTCCGGCTCAAAAATCCGCATGTGCATGTGCGGGTGAAAAAAGCGGCCGACGCTTTCAATTTTAAAATGTTCTTTCGGATTGAGTGCAATAATCGGCGAGGTTTCGGTCAATCCGTAGCCTTGAATAAAATCTATGCCGAGTTCCTGATACATACGGAATACACTTGCCGCAAGCGGGCCGCCGCCGGAGATGGCAATGCGGATAGTACCGATGCTCGCTTTTTCCAAAACGGCTTTGAACATCTTTTTTCCCGGATTTATACCTGTCAGCTTTTTAATCATGTAAGAAATACCCATGAGTGCACGGATAATACCGTACACAAGCAGCCCCTTTTCTTTTACGCCTTTGAGAATTCCGGCAAGCAGTTTATTGAACAGCAGCGGAACCCCCAAAAGCATCGTGATTTTACCGTCGCGCAATTCGCGGAGCATTCGGGTAACGGCCATGCTTTTAGCAAAAACCAGCTCCGCTCCGACCGACAGAGATTCGATAAAAACCGCCTGCATTGTGTAAGAATGATGAATCGGTAACAGGGCATAAAAAACGTCGGTTTCAAAAATTTCCAAATTCGTTTGGGCGATGTAACAGTCGGAAACGAGATTTTTATGCGAAAGCATAACGCCTTTTGGATTTCCGGTAGTTCCGGAAGTGAATAAAATGGCGGCGGTATCGTTTTCTTCGGCGTTTTTTATCTCGGTTTCTTTGTCGGTTTTTAGACTGTATACGTAGGCATCGGCGAATTTCGGCGACAGCGAATAAACCGGCATTTTGAATTGTGCCGCGCCCGAAGTAAAATATTCGTAGCGTTCTTCATCAACAAAAAAGATTTTAGGTTCGGCCGCCTTTAAAAGATTTTCGATTTCTTTTTCGTGCAGAGCGTAATCTATCGGAACGATGATTGCTCCGGCAAAAAGGGCGCCGAAGTATACGGTTGCCCACTCGGGGGAATTTTTACCCGATACGGCAACGCGGTCTCCTTTTTCGATTCCCTGCGCGGCAAGCCATGCGGCAAGGCGGTTAAAATGCGCAAGTACTTCGTCATAATTGAGCGTATGCTTTTCGCTTTCAAAAACGGTAAAACAGGGACGCTTCCCGAAGCGTTTTGCGGTAATGCGGAACATTTCCGGCAGCGTAGGCCATTCTCCTCTAAAATCCGTTCCCCGATAGCGGTCCAAAAAAGCCCAGGGTTTGCGGTCGGTTACAGCTTTACTCATATAGGTCCCCTTAAAAAACAGTATACCGTTATTATACGCGCTTTTCCGTTTTTTGTCATTATTTGTGCAGAGAGTATATCAACAACGCCGGCCACGCACCGCCGGATTCTGCAAAATATCCGACAAAGCTCCCGTCAATATTTTCCACGAGCTGTCGTTTAAAATCCGCACTCTCTGTTTTTCCGTTTCCATATCTTCTTCCCTGTAGTTAATTTGTAACCGGCAGTGCTTGATGGAGAGTTATAACATCGCTACACGGTCTTTTCGCACACTGCACTACCGATAAGGAGAGGAGGATTGCT
>CAUTRX010000163.1:0-3929 GCA_963540775.1 uncultured Treponema sp.
TCAAAAGATATTATCCGCCGCTTTCGAAAAACGGCTGGTACAAAAAACCTATCATGCGCTGGTATACGGGCGCCCGCTAGGGGAAAATCTGTGCGTTCAATCGCCCTTGCTCCCCGACGCGGATGCACGGCACCGTACAACGGTTCATTCCAAACTGGGAAAACCTTCCGTTACCGATTTTACTTGTCTGGGTCATTGCGGCTCTTTTTCGTGGATAGAAGCGCGACCGCTTACGGGAAGAACGCATCAAATACGCGCGCATTTGGCGGAAAGCGGTTTTTACATTGTCTGCGACTCCCTGTACGGTGCGAACGCGAAGCCCGTGCGCTTGTCCGAAATAAAGCGTTCGTGGCGCGGAGACGTCTTTGAAGAACGGCCGCTTTTGTCGCGTTTGGCATTGCATGCGCTTTGTTTAGGCTTCAATCATCCCGAATCGGAAAAACCGCTGCGTTTTTACGCACCCTACCCCAGAGATTTGGAAGCGCTGCGCAAACAGCTTTTCAAATTATACAAAATCGATCCGCTTGCACAGTATGAACCGTAAAACACTTTGTATATTCGGCCTTTGTCTTTGCTTTTTCAGCCTGCCTGTGCTTTGGGCGCACAGTGCTTCCGTACCAGAGGCGGACAAAAAAACTGCCGCTCAATCGCTTTTAAATCCGTGGTTTTCCGAATTGAATATCGCGATTGCAAGCGGCGTTTCGTATACGCACATCGGGGAATTTGTATACAAAAAAAGCGGCGGCTTTGTCCCCTTAAGCCGTCTTGATTGGAGCAACCTCCTTTTGTGGACGGCGGAGGCCCACATAAGCTACGATATAAACCGATTCCGTATACTTTTCGATTTTACCGCCGCTATGCCCGTTTTTCACACGGCGCACATGCAGGACAAAGATTGGAAACAGTTGAACGGTACGCTTACCGATTTTTCCGAACACCCTGTGCGGCTTGACAGTCACTTCGGTACGAAAACGGGTTTTGTATACCGCATATGGGATTTGAACACATTTTCGGCGGGTACGGGCGCGGCTTTTGCATATAAATCAACCGAACTGACTGCCCGCGACGGTATAAAACATCTGCCGGCTCCGCAGTTAAAGCTTTCAGGCGATCTTATATCATACCGGCAAGAACTGTATTTGCCCGAATTGGTTTTATTCTCGGAATGGAAGCCGCATCCCGTTTTCGAAGCGCTGTTGATGCTGTATGTTTCGCCGATAGGTTTTGCGCAAACGCTGGATACGCATTTTGATTACAACCGTGCAAGCGGCTCATCAAAAAAGCCGGACATACATAAGCAATTTTCCGACAGAATGTACGGCTTCGGCGGCGTAAACGGCGACATAGTGTTACGCCTTACCCTGCCCCAAAAAACGATTCGCGCTCGCGGAACGGATACAAAAACAAAAGAAGTGTCCGATTCTTCGGTGCAACGGCGCAAAACCGCTCACGCGCTGGAATTGCGTTTGAACGCCGCATTTGTTCCCGAATTGCAGGGAAAAACCTATCAGCGCCGCGATTCGGTTACTGCGCCCTTTTTTCCCGACGAAGACGGAAAGCCCGGCTCTTCGTTCCGCTCTTTCGGCGCTTCTTTGGCGTACTGCATTCGAATACGCTGAATACGGCGGCGACTTTGTTCTTCAACGGTAAACAGCACGTTTGCCAACCGAATGTGCTCGGCGGCTTCGGGCAAATACCCGAAAGCTTCCAACAAAAAACCGCCGACGGTTTCGTATTCTTGCGATTCGAGATTTAAGCCGAATACGGCATTTATATCGGTTAAAAGCATGTCGCCGGGAATAATAAATTCGCACGGACTTACGATGCTTATCCTCTCTTCGGCGCTTTTGCCGGAAGAGTTGTATTCGTCGGTGATGCGGCCGAAGACGGCTTTTAACATATCGTCCATCGTAACAATGCCGCAGTTACTCCCGTGCTCGTCAACTACGACGGCAAAGTTTTGTTTTTCCGTTTTGAATAAATGCAAAAGCGACAAGGCGCTTTGCGCGTCGGGCACAAAAAGAACACGGTGCATAACGTTCGAAAGCGAAAACGATTGTTTGCTTCCCGAATAAAACAAAATATCTTTAAAATGCACAAATCCCCGTACATCGTCAAATGAATCGCCGCAAACGGGTAAGCTCGAATAGCCCGAATCGGCTGCAGCTTGCAGCGCCTCTTCGTATGAAGCGTCGACGTGTACCTTTTTTACCAGTGCGCGCGCGCGTACTATGGCACGCACGCGTAAATCGCTGAATTCAAAAATGCGGTGCAGCATTTCCCTTTCGCCGCTTTCCAAAATTCCTTCAAGGTCGCCCACATCAAAAAGCGTTTTTAGTTCGCCCTCCGTAATTTGTGCGTTTTCGGGCGGCCATATCTTCGCCAATAATGAGGTAAAAGCGGCGGCCGCTTTTAAAAAGAGTTTTATAAGCGGCGACAAAACGACACGCAGCGTACACAAAAAATCGGCACCGCCGGCGGCCGTCTCAAAGCTTTTAAGAGCGGCGACGGTTTTGGGCAGCACTTCACCGAACACGATAATTAACAGTGTCATCCCCGCGGCGGCAACAGCACTGCCCCTGTCGCCGAGGAGACTTACCGCAAGAACCGCTGCAAGAGAAGAGGCAAACGAATTGACAAAATTATTGACAATAAGAATTGCGGTTAAAGATGCGGGCATATCCTTTTTTAATTGCGCGACGGAATGTGCTTTCGGTACCTTTTTTTTTAGCAGGTGACGCAAGCGTATGGGCGAAACGGATAAAAGCGCTGTTTCGGCAGATGAAAAAAATGCAGAGGCGCCGATCAAGGCAATCAAAAGTAAACTTACCGCTGCAATCGCCATCAGACTTCCTCCGTTTTTACTCGGATTCGGCTGATTTTTAAGCCCGACATCGCCTCGACGGTAAAGCGTTTACCTTCAAAAATCACAAAATCTCCGGGAACGGGAAGGCGATCCAATTTTTCCATAATAAAGCCGGCAATTGTTTCGTGATATGCCGAACTCAGGGCAATTCCCAGCCGTTCGGACAAATCGATAAGACGGGTTTTGCCGCTTATAAGGCATTCCGTTTCGCTGAGCACAAGCATGTCTTCGGCTTCGGGAACGTAATATTCATCCTTTATCGTACCGAAAATCTCTTCGGCAATATCTTCTTTGGTAAGCAGGCCTGCCGTCCCCGAATATTCATCGAGCACAACGGCGATGGTTTGATTTTTTTCATACAGCATTTGTTGAATACTGCTCATATTTTTGGTTTCCAAAATAAAAAGCGGCGGCCGCATGATTTTTTTAACGGAAAACGGTGTTACGTCAACCGCACACGAAAGTAAATCTTTTACGTACAACACACCGATAATATCGTCGATGTCTTTGCCCAAAACGGGAAAGCGTGAAAGGCGCGATTTTTGCGAAAGCTCCAAAACTTCGGTGCGGCTTGCTTCTTGGCGTATGCTGATGATTTCCGTACGCGGCACCATAATGTCGCGGGCTTCGAGGTCGGTAAAGGTAAACACTCGGTGCATCATTTTTTCGCCTGCCGAGTGAATAAGTCCTTCTTCGCCGCCGACTTCTATAAAGGTTTTGATTTCTTCTTCGGTAAAAGATACGGCGGAGGCGTCGGTTTTTATTCCGAGCAGTTTTAACAAAGCCGACGAAACACAGGTAAAAAAGCGGACAAGGGGCGTAAAGATATGCGAAAAAAAAGTGATTACCGGAGCAAGTTTAAAGGCAATGCGCTCCGGATAGCGGGCGGCGGCGGTTTTGGGCAAAATCTCGCCGAAAACCAGCAAAAGAAGGGTCGATACAAGTGAGGTGACGCCGACACTTACGGATTTTTCCGCAAAGCCGAACAGCTTGAGGGCGAGCGATGTAAGTAAAACCGAAAGACTTATATTAATTTTCTTGAAAACGTACATCTTAGACTATC
>CAUTRX010000164.1:0-3900 GCA_963540775.1 uncultured Treponema sp.
TCTTATCGGGTACGACGGAAAGCGGCTGTTTTTCGACAAAGGCCGGTATGATATGGAAAACGGACAATATTATCCTTATCCGTCGGACAAACATTCTTATATTGGGTACCGCGAAATAGTTAGAGGTGTTCCATGTGTAGTTGAAATTCACAATCATGATTATTTTATGCGGATATATGATACGCAAAGCGGAGAACATACCGGTGTGATGTGTATGCGGAAGAGGACCGTATTTTTATTCCTCCGGGAGGAATGGCGAAGGGCAAAACATTTAAATACGATATGCACAATCAACAACCCCGACGAAAGCGTCGGGGTATTAAACTTTCCGCACGAATAAAACTTTGACGGAAATCGCAATGCCGCATGTGTATGCCCGAGTCGTCGGCCGTATGAGGTAAGCGGAACTTACCGCTCCTCCACCGTACCGTCCGAATACGCAATAAAAACGAGCGGTTTGTTCTTTGTAAAAAAACCGTTTTCCACAACGCCGGTAATTTTATTCACCTTGTCCTCCATCTTTGCCGGATTGACGGGAGAAGTGCCGTCCGCAAGAGTCGGCCACGTGCAGTCGAGGATTTGATTGCCGTTGTCGGTGATAATCGGGCCGTCTTTTCCCGCGCACGAACGCAGCACACAGGAGGCACCCAGCTTTTCCATTTCGCGGACAACGGGACCGCGGGAAGCCGGAATAATTTCCACCGGAAGCGGGAATTTTGTTCCCAAATGCGGCACGAGTTTGCTTTCATCGGCGATGATAACCAAGCGCTTTGTGTTGTATTCGACGATTTTTTCCTGAACGTGCGCCGCGCCGCCGCCCTTTATAAGATTGTTTGCGGGGTCTATTTCGTCGGCGCCGTCGATTGAAAGATCAAGGCTGCCAGCAATTTCCTTGCTGTTCAGTGTGTATACGGGGATACCGTTTTCTTCACACGTGATGTGCGTTTGAAAACTGGTTGCAACCGCTTTTATATCGGACAGTTTTCCGTCGCGTATGTACGACGCCAAATGTTCGACTGCGATAATCGCCGTAGAACCGGTTCCCAAACCGATTTTCATGCCGGATTTTATAAACCCTTTTTCGATAAGGCGATCGACTGCGCTATGTGCGACAAGGTTTTTTTGTTCTTTTTGCGACAAATTCTTTTTACCGTTCATATGGAACTCCTGTAAATAATTCAAATTGTTTATGTGCCTGATGCCTAAGCATCGAGTAACCGTTGCAAATGCGGCAGCCCGCTTTTTCGGCTCTGTATAAAAGCGGTGTTTTTTCGGGAACGTACACAATGTCATATACTTGTTCGCTGCCGTTAAAGCCGTAAAATTCAATCGGATCGGCCGAAGAATCCTCCGCTTTTGCACCCATGCCGAGCGATGTTGTTTGAATAATCAGCCACGAATATTTTTCCAGCAATTTTTGTCCTTCCGGCCCCAAAATCGAATATTTAAAGCGGTATTTTTGCGCAAGACTGCGCGCAGTCGAAAGGGTGCGGTTAAAGACGCATGCCTTTCCTTTCAGTTTGTATACGGCATGAGCGATTGCTTTTGCGGCTCCGCCTGCACCGATAATCGCGACCCTTTTCCCGCGCAGGTTTTTTACATGTAAAAATTCAAGTAAGGCTTTTGTAAAGCCGTAAATATCCGTGTTGTAGCCCGTCCAGCCGTCGGCGCTGCGGACAAGGGTGTTGCAGGATTTTATTTGATCCGCTTCTTCGGACAAAGACGTGATTTTTAGAGCGGCGCTTTCTTTATGCGGAATCGTAACCGACAGACCGTTCATTCCGAGTGTTTCGGCAAATTCAAGGGCGTCTTCAATCGTTTCGGATTTTATCGGAATGTAGACGGCGTTCATTCCGTGTTTGCGGTAGCCGGCGTTGTGCAGTTCGGGGCTTGAAGTATATGTCAACGGGTAGCCGGTTATGCCGAAAAGTTTTGTATTTTCGTCTATGGCGCGGAAATTATAAACCGCATTAAGTTCTATCGGGTCTACGTGGCCGAGCCGTGTCAAAGCGCTGTCCAAATGAGTACCCGGCGGGGAACAGTAGGTTAAAAAAGAGCCGGTACGTTCGGCTAAAATGCGCGAGGGAACGCTGAAAGTTCCCATTGTGCACACGATATGTTCATAATCCAAAGCAGCCGTTTCTTTGAATAGGGCAGAAACTTCGGCTAAGCGCTGCGGCATACACGCTATTTTGGGAATTTCGTATCCGGTTTTGCGGATTTGCGCCATTTTTGCGGGAATGTCGCGCACCGTTTCTTTCATATTGTGCAGGCTGCGTATGATACGCGTACCGAATGCCAAAGCCGCCTCCTCAATACTCGGAACATTCAAATCTTCTTCCAAATCTATATAAGCGAAGTTTTTACGTACATCCGGGGACGCAAAGGCAATACCGCGCGCCATCAATGCCGTTCGGGACGCTTCGCCGCCCTTGTACACGCCCCCGTCGGAGATTCGCCGTATCGTTAAAATAACGGGTATACCCGCCATTGCCGGAAAGCGGCGGATATACAAACATTCGTCGTCGGTTAAATAGTCGGCGCGCAATTCTGCCATGTCAATCCATCGGCGGTTTTTATTCAACACATCAAGATTTTCGGCAAGGGTTGCGCAGGTTAAGCACAGACATATTTTCGGCTGCGGCATGTATCCTCCTCTGCAAAACGGCACCGTACGTTTTTAATTGAAGTGTTTGCGCTTTTGTGCTAATATTACACCAATTTTTGTATTTGTAAAAGCTCTTCATCGGGAGGTTTCCGTTTTTTATGGAACATTTGGGATTGTGGGGGATTATTCCCCCGTTGTTGACAATTGCACTTGCGTTTGTCACAAAAGACGTTATCGTTTCTTTGTTTTTGGGGATTTTATCGGGTTGCCTTATCGCGGCAGGCGGAAATCCGGGCGCCGCCGTAATGAATTTGACGGATTTGATTGCAGGTTCTTTGTCCGACGGCTGGAATATCCGCATCTTTTTATTTTGCGCTTTGTTGGGGGCACTGGTCGGTATGCTTTCCAAAACCGGAGCGGCGCAAGCTTTCGGCCTGTGGGTTTCAAAAAAATTGAAAAGCGGAACGGCTTCGCAATTTGCAACTTTTATATTCGGCCTAATCGTCTTCATCGACGATTATTTTAATTCGCTTACAGTCGGAACCGTTATGCGTCCGATCAATGACAAACAGCGCGTTTCGCGTGCAAAACTTGCCTATATTTTGGATTCGACGGCTGCCCCCGTGTGTATTTTGGCGCCCGTGTCGAGCTGGGTTGTTACCGTTATGTCGATTGTCCGTAACTCGGACGGGTTTGATGCATTGGGAATAAGCGATTTTGAATTTTTTATCCGCGCCGTTCCGTTTAATTTATACGCGCTGACCACGTTACTTATGGTTTTAACGATTATTTTTTTTAAAGCCGATTTCGGGGCAATGAAAAACTCCGAAACCTTAGCGCGCGAAACGGGCGTCCTGTGGAATGAAAAAGTGTACGGCGGTATCTCCGGCGATTTACGCGAAGAGCGCCGGCCGCGTGCAAAAGCCGTCGATATGCTTGTTCCCATTTTGTTGCTTATCGCGTTTGCCGTTACCTTTTTTCCCGTCGTTTCGTGGCTGAACGCGATAGACGGCGAACGCATTTCGAATCTGTCTCGGGCGGCCGCTTCAATGTCGTTGCGCGATGCTTTTAACAATACCGATTCTTCTTACGCGCTTTTTTACGCAATTATTTTTACTTTGGCGCTGACCTATGTGTATTACCTGTGCCGCCGCCTTATGAATTTAAAAGAGGCGAGCGAAGCGGTGCGCGACGGTATAAAATCGATGGTTCCGGCTTTAATCATTTTGGCCATGGCGTGGTCAATCGGTACGGTTATAAAAACCTCACCGGAAGAAGGCGGCTTGGGCTTG
>CAUTRX010000165.1:0-3892 GCA_963540775.1 uncultured Treponema sp.
ACGGATTTGGCGTACAAGGTCGGGCGCGCAGTCGGTACTTTTCAAAAACAGTTGTCCGATTACGACGGCCCTGTTTTGCACGAAACGATTTGCCGGTTCCACGACATGCACAGCCGTTACGCTCAGCTTGATGATGCGCTCAATACCGATAAAGCCGGCCGTTTTTCACAAGTGCGCGAAGAAGTCGAGTTTTTGCAAAAAAACCGCGAGAGGGGTATGCTGCTTAGCGACGGTCTTGCAAGCGGTGCGCTGAAAAGCGGCATTACACACAATGATACAAAGTTAAACAATATTCTATTCGATGACAAAACGGGCGAAGCGATATGTATGATTGATTTGGATACGGTTATGCCCGGAACGGTGCTGTTTGATACGGGAGACCTTATCCGTACCGCAACGAATACGGGGGCGGAAGACGAACGCGATTTAAGTAAAGTCGGCTTTAATGCGGAACTGTTCAAATCGCTTATAAGCGGCTATTTGAGTGAAGCCTCCGGTTTTTTGAGCACTTACGAAAAAAGTCTTATCGCCGAATCCGGCAGAATATTTGCTCAAATAATGGCGGTGCGCTTTTTAACGGACTATTTAAACGGCGACGTGTATTATAAAACCGAGCGCCCCTCGCACAATCTCGACCGCACGCGCACGCAATTATGTTTAATGAAATCGATGGATTTGCAGCAGGATACAATTCAATCGATTATGAAAGATTTCGGGGCGCTTTAAAAGCGGATTTTTGTACGGCACAATTTTGTAACCGTCCGGATTTTCCGGTACGTATATTTTTATTGAAGCTTTTTCGGCACGTGCCGCAAAGCTTTAGGAGGAATTATGAAAAAGAGTTTTTCGGTTTGTGTAATCGTCTGTCTTGTCTTTTCCCTTTTTTTGGCGGCAGGCTGCGGTAAAAAGGCGGAAAAAGCCAAGCTCGTGTATTGGACGATGTGGAATGAAGCCGAGCCGCAGGGTACGGTTATCGCCGAAGCGGTTGCCGCGTTTACCAAAGAAACGGGAATCACTGTCGAAGTAAACTTTAACGGAAGAGAAATCCGCAAAACGCTTCAGCCGGCCCTCGATGCGGGAGAAACAATCGATGTGTTCGATGAAGATATTGAGCGTGTATTGAACGCATGGGGAAAATACCTGCTTCCGCTTGATGAATACGCCGCCAAAGCGTATTCGACCACCGACGGTAAGCCGTACAATACGGTTGTAAATAAAACGCTGTACAATTTGGCAAAAGAACTCGGCGGCGGAAGCGTAAAAAATATTCCGTACCAGCCTTCGGCTTTTGTAACCTTGTACAACAAAGATTTATTCGAAAAAGCGGGTATCGCCGGAACGCCTAAAACGTGGAGCGAATTTTTGGATGCGTGCGAAAAACTCAAAGCAATCGATGTTCCCGCCATCACAATCGATGATGCATACATGGCGTGTTTTTTCGGTTACAATATGGACCGTTTGGTCGGCGAAGCCGAAACGCTTAGAATGGTAAACGATAAGGATTTTACCGGAGCGCAAGTGCTTGAATTCGGTAAAATCTGGGAGAATATGGCGAAAAATGGCTATATCAGTCCCAAAGCCGCTTCAAACGTATGGCCGGCAGGGCAAGTTGAAGAAATGGCGGCGGGTAAGGTCGCCATGTACTTAAACGGAACGTGGCTGCCTAACGAAATTAAATCCCAAGCACCGAACATGGCCTGCAATGTCGGCCGACGGCGACGGCATTGAATCGAATAACTACGGCTGTCAAAGCTTCGCTGTCAATAAAGACACCAAGTATCCCGAAGAAGCTTTCCGTCTTATTGTCTGGCTGACTACCGGTGAATGGGACGCGCGTTTGGCGGAAGAAAGCATCGGTATTCCGGCCGGCAACAATACGGCATGGCCTGTACAACTTGCCGAAGCAAAGGTTATTGTGGATAATACGACGAACCGGCTCGATTGGGCGGTCGGTATGGAAAACGATCCCGAGATCAATGCCAAAATTAAAGAAAACTTTGCCAAATTGATAAAGGGCGATTTGAACGCGCAGGGCTTTGCCGCCGCAATGGCAAAATAAAGCGCCAGTCGTTACAATGTCGGAAACGCTTTGGAGAAGGATATGCTGAAAAAAAACAAACCGATGATTATCGCATTTTTGACACCGGCCGTTTTGTGTTATGTAGCCGTGTTTTTTTATACGACAATCAGAACGTTTGTGATGATTTTTTTTTCGGTTGAAGGCGTTTCCGATCCTTTGTCCTCGTGGTCGTTTAACGGGGGCGGCAATTACCTGAAGATTTTTACCACCCCGATGTTTTTGCAGGCGATGAAAAACATCGGGCGATTGTGGTTTTTCGGCGGCACTGCGGTTATGTTTGCGGCTCTTTTGCTGGCGGTTATTTTGACAAGCGGTGTTTCGGCACGGCCGAAAGCCTTTTTCCGCAGTGTCATCTATTTGCCGAATGTCGTCAGCGCCGTAGCGATGGGTACTATGTGGATAAACTACGTGTACAACAGCGATTACGGTTTGCTGCACACGTTTTTTTCGGCTGCGGGTTTTGACAAACTTGCGCAAACCCTGTGGACGGGACCGGGAACGCGCTTTTGGAGTATGCTTGCCGCCTATTGTTTCGGGATGGTCGGTTACCATATGCTTATTTTTATGAGCGGAATAGAACAGATTCCTTCGGACTATTACGAAGCCGCCTACCTTGAAGGCTGTAATGCGGGGCAGCGTTTTGTGCATATTACACTGCCGTTTATGCGCGGTGTTGTCAGAACCAACCTTGTTATGTGGACGGTATACACCGTCGGTTTTTTTGTATGGGGACAATTATTCAGTCCCGTCAATTTATCGAACGATACGGTTGCTCCCATGAACTATATGTATGAGCTTGTTTTCGGGGCTTCGTCTTCCGCGATGACAATCCGCGACAGCGGCAGCGGGGCGGCGATCGGTGTTGTGATGATGTTTCTTGTCGTTATTATATTTTTTGCAACGGAACGGATTGTTAAAAACGACGATATTGAAATGTGACAGGAAAAAATATGCTTTCGTATAAAAATAAATACAGCGCTTTGCTTCGCCGCTTCAGTGCACTGTTCTCCTACGCGCTGCCGGTTTTGTGGACGGTTTTTACCGTCATGCTTGTAGGCTGGGTTGTCTTCGCTTCGCTTTCCACATCGGGCGAAATATTTTCCGAACATATGTTCGCATTTAAAACGGGTTTTCATTTTGAAAATTATATCAAGGCATGGAAAACGCAAAAAGTGTCCGTGTTTTTTATGAACTCGCTTTTGTACACTCTCATTTCATGCACGATGATTATTCTTATAGCCTCTCCGGCCGCTTACGTTTTGTCTCGCTTTAAATTCAGGGGAAATATGCTTTTGCAAAATATGTTTGCTTCGGCGCTCGGCATTCCGGTTATTATGATTATTATGCCGCTGTTCGGCTTGGCATCCGCATTCAGATTGACGAATAACCGGTTTTTAATCGTTTTTTTGTATATTGCCGTGCACGTGCCGTTTACTTTGTTTTATTTGTCGGCTTTTTTTAGAAATTTAAGTTTTACGTATGAAGAAGCGGCGGCTATAGACGGCTGTCCGCCTATGCGTACTTTTTGGACGATTATGTTTCCGCTGGCGCAGCCCGGTATTATAACGGTATCGATTTTTAATTTTATTACGATTTGGAATGAATACTTTATGTCGCTGATTTTTGCGAATAAAACCGCCGTGCGCCCGGTTGCCGTCGGTTTATATAATATGATTTCCGCAATGCGTTATACGGGTGATTGGGGCGGTATGTTTGCAAGCGTCGTCATTGTCTTTTTGCCGACCTTTGTGCTGTATCTTTTGTTGTCGGAAAAAATCATCAACGGCGTTACCGGCGGCGCAATAAAAGGAT
>CAUTRX010000166.1:0-3885 GCA_963540775.1 uncultured Treponema sp.
GGGCGTATACGACATGAGCGGGAATGCCTATGAGTGGTGCTGGGATCGGCATAATGCGACGATAACAGCCGGTAACGAAACGGATCCGCAAGGCGCTTCTTCGGGTCCTAACCGTGTTAAACGCGGCGGCCGCTGCTATGACAGAGCAACCGGCTGCACGGTAGGCTCTCGGGGCGATGGCAACCCTACCAGCAGCGACAACACACTAGGCTTTCGTCTGGTCTGCCGGCCCTAATCCGAAGCGGACGTACTTCATGGAGTGAACGGAGCACCCTTATAGGTGTGAACAGCCTACCATTATGCCGGTAGACTGTCCACCATTACCGTGGTAGACCGGCTACCATTATGCCGGTAGGGTGCCTACCATTATGCTTCCGTACTTCAGGAGCTATGCGTCCATACTGTGCGGGTCTATGCGCCCATGCTGTATGGGTTTATACGCCCATAGTTTATGGGCCTATGCACCCGCATGTCATGGGGCTGTGCGTCCGTGCAATACGGAACCGTGGAAAAGTCCGAAACTTCAGCATTCGGCCGGTTTACTTAATCTTAAGCGGGGAAGGTTCCCCGTAAAAATACATCAATAGGAGATAACACATGAAACAAAAACACGTATCTAAAAATACGACAGTAAAAACACTCGTCGTATGTGCTGCGGTATTTGCCGCACTGTTCACAGCGGCGGCCTGCAAACACGAGGCTCAATCGGGGGGGGGGGGCAGCTCCGGCGGCGGAGGGGTAACACCTCCTACTACTACCGATAAAACGTACACGGTAGACGGGGTAAGCTTTACGCTCAAATCCATAGAGGCCGTATCGAACAAAAATATCGGGCACAATGCTGAAAGTAATAACCTGCCGCATCCGGTAAGTATTTCCGCCTATTACATCGGCGAAACCGAAGTAACGCAGGAACTGTGGCTCAAAGCGATGGGCAGCAATCCGAGTGGCTTTACGGGCAACCTTAAAAACCCGGTAGAAAAGGTAAGCTGGCTGAATTGTATTGCCTTTTGCAACGAGCTGACCAAAAAGACTCCGGGGTTGGGCGAAACCGAATGTGTATACACCTTTAGCGGAAACACATATACACAAGCCAATGCAACGGCAGGAAACATACCCGTTATGAATATGAGCAAAAAAGGCTTCCGTTTGCCGACCGAAGCCGAGTGGGAATGGGCTGCCCTCGGCGGTACGCAACACAAATGGGCGGGAACGAACGCAAAAGCACAGTTGAAAAACTACGCGTGGTATGTCGATAGCGACGGAGGGGATGCAAGCGGCACAACGCACCCGGTAGGAATGAAAAGTGCAAACGGCTACGGCTTACGCGATATGGGCGGGAACGTACAGGAATGGTGCTGGGATATATATGATAATAACTTTCCTAATCCGCTGCCGGACGACTATACCGGCGCTGCTAGCGGTACCGACCGCGTTTCCCGCGGCGGCAGTTGGAACCATGACTCAAGTGACGTTGCCTGTGCACATCGAGCAGCTGATGACCAAGCCTTTAGCATCGCCAGCAATATCGGCTTGCGCATAGTTCAGCGCCCGTAACAACCGCGTATAAGTGCCTTACATTATGTTGTACGGCACTTATACATTACCCAATGCCCCGCCTCATTCGGGCGGGCGGCAAAACAGCTCCCGCCTTGAATTAATCCCCGTCTTTTTCACCGTTGCAAGATGTCGTTTAACGGTTACAGCCGATCAATCGGCCTGCTTCCATGCGTGGATAAATTCAATCATATACTGCTGGACGTTGTTAAACCATTTTTCCTGAAAGCGCACAGCCAAGGGGCCGATATAGCGGTAATGCCAGCACTCCCAGCGGTAGCCGGTAACAAACTCGTATCCGTCGGGAAAAGACAGCGACCAGCCGTACTTTCCCGCATGAGCATACAGCCACTTTCCGGCCTTTGTTTCGGCGTAAGCGTCGCTAATCGAACCGAAATCGATTACCGTTCCCAACTGGTGCTGACTTGCCCCCGGACGCGCGGATTCGCGGTCGGCGGCTTCTTTTCCCATTTGCGCAACGTTGCGTTCGTATACTTTTTTTTGGTATGCGTACGGGCGGTAGCTTGAACTTACCAACAGCGTAACTCCGTCTTCACGGGCAGCCCGCGCCATACGTGCAAGTTCTTTTTCTACCGGAGCGCGCAAGGACAAATCGCCGCGGCTTATGGCATACGAACCGGCTTTCGCACTTTCGGCGGTCAGCGGAACAAGGGCGGGCGGCACGTATGAGCTGTCAAGATAAACGGTTTTATCGACGCGGATTAACAAATCTTCGGTATCGGCGGCAAGGACTGCCTGCACATCGGCCAAAAACAGCTCTTTTTGTGCCGAAATACGCTGAACAATCGGCCGCGCTTCGCCTTTCACATCCGAAAAAAGAAGCGTCGGCTCGCTTAAAAGTTTTGTAAGTTTTTTCATGTCGGCCGTTTCCGCCGGCGGTTTTTCCGCAACCGGCACGTGCGCGGCGGTAGGAGAGGCAGCAGTTTTTTTTTCGCTTTTAGCGGCATTTGCCGCTTTTGCTTTGGACGGCGCACAGGCAACCGGCATCGCAGCCGCACATAAAACAAGGATTCCTATAAGCGGGCGCAGAACAAAACGCCTTGCCGCCACTTTTTTTATACACAGTCCATTCATCATGCAATCTCCGTTACCGAGTATATCCGGCGAAACATCGCGTCAAAACCGGTGGAAGCCAAAGCTTCCATAAAAATAGCCGAGGGGCGGAGCAAAAACAAAGTAAAGCCCCTTTCCGTACCGTCGTTAAAACAGCCCAAAAATACGCTTAAGCCGCAGGAATCCACTGCAGTTACCTTTGCCGTGTCCACAACCACGTGCGATTTTTGAATCAGCTCGTATGCCCGTTTTTCAAATTCCGCAAAAGTGTACGAGGTAATCGGCCCGGTCAATTCCAATAACACATAATTGGGGGCCTGTTTTTCCTGAATAATCAATTGTTCCATAAACCTTCCTTAAGAAAAACATGTGCGCAATCAGAGGATTTTCAAAATCAGCACGCTTGCGTCCCGTTCGGAATTTTCCTCTGCAAATTCCTGCAAAGCTTCACTTAGCAAGGTGCATATTTTTTCCGCCGGCTGTTTAAGATTTTGCAGCACGGTTTTTTGAATGCGTTTTTTGCCGAAGCGTTCGCCCGAAAAAGACTTTGTTTCGATGAATCCGCTTGTAACCGCGGTAAGCATATCGCCGGGCGACAAAAGAATCTTTTTTACTTTTATGAGCGAAGAAATATCGGGAACAAAGCCCAGCACTTTGCCTTCTCCTTGAATTTCAATCATATTGTTGTAGTTTTTGTTGTACATAAACAGTGCGGAAAGTGCGCAGTTTGCGTAATACAATGCTTTTGCCTGCATATCGATGAGGCAAAAAAGTCCGGCAAAATACGTTCCGCGCGGCAGATTTTCCCGTATAAAGGCATTCACTTTTTGAATGAGGCTTTTAAAATCCTGCGTTTCGGCTAAAAAGACGGGAATTATCAGCTTTAAAATCGCCATAAGCATAGCAGCGTTCAGCCCCTTGCCGCTCAAATCGCCGATAACACCGATGTACCGCTGCGGATCGAGTTTTATAAAATCGGTAAAGCCGCTGCCCAGCGAACGCGAACTGATGGAAAGCGAATCGGCGTCAAAACCGCTGTGAACGGGAGTGTCGGTTTTTTTATGCAGCGACCGTATAACCTGCGAGGAAAAATTAATTTCCCGTCCGACAAGTCCTATCAATTCTTTGTTGGCGATATTCCTCAAATAGTAACCGGTTAAAAAAAAGCGCGAATACAGGGCGCTGAGCGTTTCGTAGTCGTAATCGGTGTATGAGCGCCCCTGCTCTCTTTCGCCGAGCAAAATCAAACCGAAC
>CAUTRX010000167.1:0-3884 GCA_963540775.1 uncultured Treponema sp.
GTATCTTTATGCTCCGCACACGGATGTGCGCCGAAGCTCCATTTAATCGGTTTTGTGCTTTGCTCAAAACCGGAGTTAAAAACTGCACAGGACGTGCAGTTTTCAAACAAACTCGACACTGAAGCGAACGGCGCCATCTGTGCCGTTCGCTTCGCCTTTATCCATCTCGGCACGGAGGTACGAAGATCGCCGCTGTAACTTTCAGTTGAAAACTCGTTTTGTCATTCTTGTGCGGCGTTTGTACCGGCAATCCGCCCGAATACCGAAATGTCGGTAATCGCGTTTCCGCCGAGTCTGTTTGCACCGTGAATGCCGCCGGTAACTTCACCCGCAGCGTAAAGACCGGGAATCGGTTTGTCATTTGTGTCCAAAACGCGGGCACCCGTATCGATTTTTAAACCGCCCATCGTATGATGCACGGTGGGAACCCGCTTTGCAGCATAAAAAGGCGCTGTGCCCAATTTTTTGCCGTAGGTTTTTAAACCGAGCTTATCCGGAGTTCCGTCTACAATACTGTTGTATTCGTCGATGGAATTTTGCAGTTTATCCGCAGGAACCTTCATCAGTTCCGCCAATTCCGTAACCGAAGAAGCCTTTAATGTTTTGCCCAGCGTTACAAAATTGGCAATAAGAGCGTCCCCTTCGGGGTAACGGTTGCCGTCCGCGACAATCCACATAGTGCCGTCGGGCTGGGCATAAATCGCATTTACCAGCACGTCGCGCCGGGCATCTTCGGCAACAAAGCGTTCGCCGTTGTTGTTTACAAAAATGCGGTTTAATCCCGATGTGTGGGGCTGCCCCATCATCATGCCGGTTCCGGGTTCCCCGTTCGGATGGAGCTGAATAAAGCCCATGTCGATTAATTGCGCGCCGACTTTTTCGGCCATAACGATACCTTCGCCCTGTGCCGCCCTGCTTTGATTCGAACAGCCTATTTTTGTACCCAAGTCCGCCCACTGCGTGTTGTATTTTTGACGCATGTCGATGTTCGCACCGAATCCGCCGGTTGCAATAACAACCCCTTTTGCCGCCGTGTAGGTAATGTCGTTACCCTTCATTTTTGCTTTTACGCCGGTTACCCTGTCCCCGTCTTTAATCAATTCAACCGCCCTCGTTTCCACGTGTAAGTCGATACCGTCGTGCTCTTTTATGTATTTTTCGGCGGGATAAATGACGGTCGTTCCGTTCGGAAAATCTTTTGTACCGTAATGACTTCTCTGCCATAAAGCGCCGGTTGCCATTCCCAAGGTGTCTTTGAATACGGCTCCGTTTGACGCCGCCCACGCGATTGTTTCGGGTGCTTTTTGTGTCAAAAGATCAATCAATTCCGGCCGCCCTTTGTAATCGCCGCCGTTGTACGTTTGCAAAGCGTGAAATTCGGGACTGTCGAAAAGCCAATCGTTGCCGGTGCGCAGATGTTCGTCAAATTGCGAGCGGACGGTTTTTTGCAAAGACGCTTCGTATTCGTCGAATGGCGTTTTTTGCAGCAGTTTTTCAACGGCGTCCTTGTTTGTTTGAGTCATTTTCGTCGCCTGTCCATGCTCAGGATCGGCTCCGTTAAATGCTCCTGCCGAAAAAATCGTACTGCCGCCGGCAAATCCGAGTTTTTCAATAATAATGACTTTTGCACCTGCTTGATGTGCGGCAAGACCTGCGCTCATTCCCGCACCGCCGGCACCGATAACGATAACATCGGCCGAATATGAAGATGTCGCCGGTTTTTCGGCGGGAACCGCTTTTTTCCATTTTTCGGGATTGCCCCCGGCAGCGCCAATACATTCGGAAACGGCACTGATAACGGCGCGTCCGGCAAAAGTTGCGCCCGAAACCGTATCCACGGCCAAAGATTGATTTTTTACAATTCTTTCGGGAACGGTATTTAAAACGATTCAAAGTGCGAAACGATATTTACGGATTCGATTTTTCCTTTTGCAAAAGTAACTGCAATGTCCATCGGACCGTTATGCCCGTTTGCCGTCGCATTAAAAGTTCCGTCTTTTACCTTTGCTCCGCCGCATGCGCCGAATAAAAATACGCTGAAGATAGTCAATATAAAAATTCTTTTCATCTTTCCTTCCTGATATAAAAAAGGCTGTTCCGAAAGTTATTCGCTTTCAAAACAGCCTAAAAATAACCCGCTCTTATTCTTTCGCGGCGTTTGCTCCGGCGACTCTTCCGAATACGTGAATATCTACCAAAGCGTTTCCGCCCAAGCGGTTTTTACCGTGGATACCGCCGGTAACTTCTCCTGCAGCATACAAGCCGGGGATAACCTTACCGTTTTTATCCAAAACCTGAGCGTCCAAGTTGATTTCAAGACCGCCCATCGTGTGGTGAACGGTCGGCATACGAGGCGACGCATAGAAGGGAGCTTTGTCCATCTTTTTACCGAACAGGTTGCGTCCGAATTCGGGATCTTTTCCCGTTTCAACGGCCTTGTTAAAGTCATCGTTTGTTTTCTTTAAGACCGCAGGGTCGATACCGATTTGTTTTGCCAAATCTTCAATCGTATCGGCACGGAAAATCTTCTTTTCGGCAACCAGATTTTCAACGTCATCGCCCCAAAGATTTTTACCGCCTTTAAGAGGCAGGTGACTGTCGGCAATAACATAGCTGAATGAACCGGGCTGTTCGAGCAGAGCCTTGGTCATAACGTCGCGGCGTCCGTCTTCGGCCATAAAGCGCTTACCGCTTTTGTTTACCTGATAGTAATATTCAACACCGCGGCCTCCGATCCAGCCGTTTAATCCGCCCGTTTCGGGGTTACCCAGCGGCAAACACTGAATGTACTGCATACCGATAAGGTTCGCATTTACCGCTTCGGCCATGATAATACCTTCACCGACGTTGGCGGGGTTATTGGTGGTTTGCAGGTTTTCGCCCAAAAGGGGATCGTATTTTTTGCGCAGTTCTTTACTTGCGGCAAAACCGCCGGAAGCAAGAACAACCGCTTTTTTTGCCTCCAGCACAACGGGCGTTCCGTCGCTCTGTACGGCGTTCACGCCTGCAATGCGCCCGCCTTTTTTAATCAAGCTTTCGCCCTTACAGTTCATAATAATTTCAACGCCCAATTTGTCGGCGAGCGCCTTGTTGGTGTTGATAAAGTCAGCGCCTGCGGAATTCTGAGGAACGTGAGCGCGCTGCCACAATCCGCCCGGACATATAACGATTTCATCACGCCATACCAAACCGTTGTTTTCAAGCCATTCGGCCGCCGAAAGAGATTCGGAACACAATTTTTCGATAAAATCGATTTTTCCGGCATAGTCGCCGCCGTCGTAGGTTTGCAAAATGTGTAATGCAACACAGTCGAACAAACGATTCGGCTTTTCCGCCTTGTACGCATCAAGTTCCTTTTTTAATTCGTCTTGGTATTTTTTGTGCGTATCGTTTTTCGGTTCAACACTCAACAAGCGTTCAATGCTCGCCATTGCACCGTCCGAGGCGGCATGCACCTTCGCCTGACGGGCGGGGTCTACCGCATTGTAAGGACCGCCTGCACGTATTGTGTTTCCGCCGAGTAGCGGCGTTTTTTCGATAAGGATAACCTTTGCGCCGTTTTGGGCTGCCGAAATTGCAGCCGATAAGCCCGCACCGCCTCCTCCGACAACGACAACATCGGCGGATTTTTTCACTGCCGCGCCCTTTTTAACGGCGGTTTTTTTGTTTTTAAGCGCATTTACATCGCCGCCGGCTTGTTCAACTGCCGAAGCAACCGCTTTTAAAATCGCATTTGATGTGAATGTTGCACCCGTAACCGCATCAACTGCAAGGCTTTGGGTTTTAATAATCTGCTCGGGGATTTGCTTAATCGGTGTGTCCGAGATACCGGGGGTTTCTCCGTGTTTTCCGATTTCGATTTTTTTAATCGCCGAGTCACTGAA
>CAUTRX010000168.1:0-3879 GCA_963540775.1 uncultured Treponema sp.
TATATTTATCCAAAGGAAAGAATACGGTAAACGTGTCCGTCAACGACATAGGCTCAAATGAATATTCGCAAAACATTATGCTCAATGTATTTTAAGCGCGCATAGGTGGTAATACGGCAAAAAATGATCAACCGCCGTATAAATGCGAAAGCTCGTGCATTTTTTCCATAGCGCGCTCTTTACATTTGCCGCACGCCGTTCCGATTTTTGTACGCGCTTGTAAATCTTCCCACGTTCTATCGCCGGCTTTATACGCTTCTTCCAAGTCGCGGTCGGTAACGTTCAAACACTGGCAGATAACTTCGGTTTGCTCTTGCCCTTTTAACGAGGGACGTCCCTGTTTTTCCAAATAATCGTCCACCGCCGAGCGCAACGCCTTATCGCCCAAAACCGAACAGTGGATTTTATTAGCCGGTAAACCGCCCAGTTTTGCAACAATATCCTGCGGCCGCAATTTGTATGCGTCGGCGATGTTCATTCCTTTTATCGCTTCGGATAAAATCGACGTGGAAGCGATAGCACTTGCACAACCGTAGGTTTTCCAACGCACGTCGGTAATAATATCGTGTTTGATACGCAATAAAACAAGCATTTGATCCCCGCACTGAATGTTCCCGACAATTCCGCGCCCGTCGCACGGCCATTCGGACTCGTCCCCCATAAGTACGTTTTTAGGATTCATAAAATGCTCTTTTACCGTATCGGAATACAGCCAGTCGTTCATACATATCTCCCGATTCGGCTGAAAGCGACACAGTTTTGTCCGCCGCTTTCGGCCGCTTAATAGACCTGTTCGATAACTGTGTTTCCGAACAGGTTTAATTTAAATTTTTATGTCCGTTTCAGTCAATGTAGACATTTTGCGCAATTTGTCTATAACGGGAGGAAACACATCGAGTAAATGTTCCACTTCTTCTTTCGAACTGTCCATGCCCAAACTGAAACGTATCGAGCCGTGAGCGAGTTCCGGCCCCATGCCCGTAGCCAAAAGCACGTGGGAAGGTTCCAAACTGCCCGAAGCACAGGCAGAACCGGTCGATGCTGCAAAGCCCAGTAAATCCAAATGGAGTAAAATAGCCTCGCCTTCCGCACCGGGAAACGAAACATCCAACGTGTTGGGAAGCACGCGCTCTGCATGCCCGTTTATTTTTATGTCGGGAATCCGCTCAAGAAGTCCGTCGCGCAAAAGACGGCGCAATTCTCCCGTTTTTTTCCCGTAATCGGCAAGATTTTTCAATGCAAGCTCGGCGGCACAACCGAATGCGGCAATCGCGGGCGCGTTGTAGGTTCCCGCACGCATACCGTGTTCCTGATGGCCGCCGCGTATAAGCGGCTCTATCGGCGCTCCGTTTTTGATATACAAGGCCCCTATACCTTTCGGCCCGTATATTTTATGAGCGGAAACCGTCGCATAATCGACATTCCACGCCGACACGTCAACCGGAATTTTTCCGCACGCCTGTACCATATCGGTATGAAAAAGAGCGCCCGCCTTATGCGCATCTTCGACCAAAGCGGGAATGTCCTGAAGCGTACCGATTTCGTTGTTTGCCGTCATAATCGAAACAAAAAGCGGTTTTTTTTCGAGGGCGGCTTTGTATGCTCCGGTATCAATCAGTCCCGAAGAGTCAACGGGCAGAAATTCAACCGTAAAGCCCTGCGCTTGCAGTTTTTTTGCCGATTCCAATACACACGGATGCTCTATAGCAGTCGTTACAATCAGTTTGTTGCCGCACTCTTCTCCTACGGAAAGCATTGTGTTAAAAACCGTGTTGTTCGATTCGGAACCGCCTGAGGTAAACAAAATATCGGCACTGTCTGCGGCGTTAATCAAGGAGGCGATTTGCCTGCGCGCTTTTTCTATCAACGCGGCGCAGCGCCGTCCGTCTTCGTGCAAACTGGATGCGTTTGCGTATTCTTTTAATGTATCGGTATAAAACGCCAACACCTCAGGAGAAAGAGGTGTAGTCGCATTGTAATCAAAATATATACGTTTTGCCATCTATAGTGATCGGGAAATAATCCCGCCTCCTGCTATTATTCCATTTAAATATACTACGGCAGACTGCCCCGGGGCAACAGCTCTTTGCGCTTTTTCAAAAAAAATCCTGTATACTCCGTTTCCGCACGGCACTATGCGCGCTTGTGCACTCGCTGAGGCAAGGCGGATTTTTACCCGAGCCGTAAACTCGTGTTCGGGTGCGTAATCTCCCGCCCACACCCACGAATCGGCTTCCAAAGCGCAAGCGGACAAATCATCCTCTTGCGCAAGCACAATGCGGTTTTGCCGCGCATCGATTGAATGAACGTACAACGGCTTGTTTGCGCTGACCCCCAAGCCGCGCCGCTGCCCTACCGTATAGCGCTCGATGCCGCGGTGACGGCCGATGACGGTACCGTTTAAATCGACAATATCGCCGCAAACGGCTTTTTTGTCGGCAAAAACAATGTCGAGGTACTGTGCGGGTATAAAATCCTGACTTTCTTTGCGCGCGGCGGACGCCAAGTTGCGGCTTCGGGCAAAGTCGAAAATCTCGCTTTTGGTAAAGCCGCTCAAGGGAAAACGTACCTGTTCGAGTACGGCCGAAGGAACACGGTGCAAAAAATAGGTTTGGTCTTTTCGCACGTCTTTTGCCGCACAAATCATCGGCGGGCGCAGTTCACTCATACGCCTATCGGCGTCCGCACCGCAGGCGGTATGCTTCGCCCCGCAAACACCGGCCGGTTTTTGTGCACGCGCTTCCCCATCGGGCGAAAAGCGGCGGTACAGTTCATCAAGCGGCAGTGCCGGACGCACCAAAGCGGCATAATGACCGGTGCAAAAATAATCAAAGTCAACTCCCGCTGCACGAATTCCGTCCGGCAAAGCACCGAATTTAACATGACGGTTACAGTGCACACAAGGGTTCGGCGTACGCCCCGCACGGTATTCCTTTTTAAAATAGTCCAAGACAAAGGTTTTATAAGCTTTTTTGACATCGATAACGCGGTATTCAATACCGTATTCGGCACAAAAATCGGCGCACCGGGCAATATCCGTTTTTTCATCGGGACTGTAGCACGAAATGCGCGCTCCCGTTTCGGACGGCGGAAAAGCCAAATCATTGTTCCAACTGGACATGGTAACACCGATGACGCGGCAGCCGTGTTCTTTTAAAAGCAGTGCCGCCGCTGCCGAATCGACACCGCCGGATAAACCGACGGCAACAACGGAACCGGCTTCGGGCATAGCAACCCTTTCGGCGAGGGAAAAATCTTCCGTGTTGTCATTCCGTTCGGCATACATTTTGTAAAGTATAGCCGTTTTTTATATTCGTGTGAAGAAGCTTTACACATTTTGTGTCGTATGTTTTTATATGTTATCAAAATACAAAACGCCCGATTGACAGAGTCTCGTCTTTTCTGATACTATGCACCTACGAAAAGCCGAACATACTGCTGCCGGGATGGTGGAATAGGTAGACACAAGGGACTTAAAATCCCTCGGCATTTAAACGCCGTGCCGGTTCAATTCCGGTTCCCGGCAAAGGCCGCCGCACACTTTTATGTGCAGGCGGTCTTTTTTTATGTGCATGTTTGCTTACAGGGGCGACTCTCGATTCGCGCACAATCGGACAACCTAAGTGTGATGAAAAAAGTATTGACCATTGCGTTGCGGGACAATCCCGCACGCAGGCCTTAAAGCCGGCACCTATTACATCGAAGTGAGGATGGAAAACCGCTTACCGTAGCTGCATAAGGTCAGCCGGACTGAGTACGTAATGCCAGTCCGACTGAGTGCATAATGTCAGTCCGACTGAGTACGTAATGCCGAAGCTTACCTGCAGCTTTTGCGGCATCCGTGCCGCATAATGCGGGAGCTGTGTTTGAATGTTCCGA
>CAUTRX010000169.1:0-3861 GCA_963540775.1 uncultured Treponema sp.
TTTGGGCTATGTTTTTGTGCAGCGTGCAGAAAGCGGCGAAATACTGGAAAAAAGAACAGATATACAAAATAAAACACTTGTTTGATTTTATATACGAGGAAAAAATTTATGGCCAAACCCTTGTACCGCTGTATGACAAAGGCGACACATCAAGAAGCCGGAGGGGGTGTACGCTATTCTCAAAATTGGGTATTTGCACGCCGCGCTATTTTTAAGGTATACGAAAAAGAAATCCGCTGCGGCGATTGGATTTTCGATACGGATAAAATACAAAACGCCGTATTATACCATATCCGGCAAATGCTTATTCCCGGCTCGGTTTTGGAATTCGCTTACCAAGATAAAGTCTATCAGTTCGGTTTTAATCAATGGGCGCATCCTGAAAAGCGTTTTTCTTTTCCCTTTGAGACAAAAAAAGTAAAAATGCGCTATTCGCCCTTTTCTTTAGCAGTGCGCCTCTTTGTGCTTATTTTGATTGTGTATGAGATTGTAAAGCGGTTTTTTCTTTAAGCAACTGTTTTTTAGTTGCTTAAAGAGCAAGGAGACATAAAATGAAAAACGTGTTGGTATATAATGATTTTATCGGTTCCGTTGACTTTAGTGCGGATGACGAAGTTTTTTTCGGCAAAGTGGAAGGCATAGATGATTTGGTTTCTTTTGAAGGTTCTTCCGTTGCGGAACTGAAAGCCGCCTTTGAATCTTCCGTCGATGATTATATCGAGTTTTGTAAAAAGAACAATAAACAGCCGGAAAAGTCTTATAAAGGCAGTTTCAACGTAAGAATGCCGCAGGAAATTCATATGCAGGCAAAACGCCTTGCACTTATGAACGGAATATCGTTAAATCAATTTGTTCAGCGGGCTGTTGAAGAAAGTATAAACAGAGAAATGGCTCTTATAAAATAAAAATATTACACCGTTGGAACCCAAACGGTAAAAACCGCTGCTTGTTTGAATATGAGATGATATTCCGTTCCGTCTATTAAAAGCGTTAGGGAAAACTTTTTTACAAGCGGAAATTCAATCCATAGTGATGTTTCTTCGGCAATTTTGTGATGGATACTCGCCGGATCGACGGTGAAGTTCTGCGTTGTATCGGAAGAATAGCGTTTGATAAAAATATGTTCATCGCCGCCGAATTCGCCGGATAATAGTTCGATCGGATTTCCTTTGACAGTGCTTATTTTGATACGGCAAACATTTTCTTCGTTGGCGGGCACTATTAAGGGGATGAGCGGTAAAATAAAGCCGGTTGCCAGCGAGCGGTTGCGATAGGTATCGGTAAAGATTTCCGCCCGTATCTGTTTGTTTTGCATAATACGAACGCTGTTTTTGCTTCCGAGCCGTATAAAAGTTGTGTTGCCGAATCCGCCGTCGGTGTTTACTTTTTTCACTTCCGGCGGTAATTTTCGGTGTCCGCTTTTTTTAACGTCGCCCTGTTGATTACCATCCGACGGAGAGGCTTTTTCCGCCGAAGTTACCGCTTTTGCGGAATCAAGGGTATATATGCTGTTGCGGGATAACACACAGCAGGATTGAAAGCAAAAAAGGCATAGTCCGGCAAAAATACAGATAGGAATACGCAATTGTTGTTTCATATTTCACTCCTAAAATGTTTCACGTGAAACATTCCTATCAACAGTACACTTTATTTACGCTTTTCACAAGTCTTTTTCCGTACGGCGGAAGAAATTTACACGCTACATTTATAAGTCTTTATATAACAAGTATTTACATGTTTGTTTTTGGTTTGTAGCTTTCAAAAAGAGGTTGTGTCCGTGCAAAAGTCTTACAGATAAGGATTGCCTTTGGGAGTTTTTCTGCGTTTGCACAGCAGGTTTGTGTGTGTTCAAAAATTTGCTATTTGGAAAAAGCTTCGGCTATGCTTTTGGTTAAGTCCTTTGTCGGCAAAAAGACTTGTATGGAGCCGTCATCCAGCATTATTTCCAATAGCGCTTGTGAAGATTGCAATTTTTCCAAAACCTCATTTATACGGGATGCTTCGAGGACGCTGGTAACCCGCATGGCATTTTTTTTGGTATCTCTAAAGAGGAGAGACGGTGCAGACAGTGGAATTTTCATACCGTCTTCGGTTTTAAAACAAGCCTCGGTGATAAAAGCGTCCGTTTTGCAGTTTAGCGTAAAATTTACGTATGCGTCGGTAACATAATCCCGGTTTTGTTTTTGGTAGGTAAAATCAATCAGTACAGAGTTTTTTTCGGTTTTAGAATCGGGCGGGAGCATTTTTTCCGGCCGTATGTAGTATTGCAAATTGCCGGACGGCATAAAATTGGTAATTACTTTTCCGGAACCGGAAGATGAAGAAACGGGAATTCCTGCACAGGAGAAAAACAAAAGACAGGTACACATACCTGCTGTATACAATGTTTTTTTTATAAAACCCGTCATTTTCCGATTCTCCTAAAAATAGTATTTTTACAATATTATAAAATTTATAAAAAAAAGAGCCGCAATCGGGAACGATTTACGGCTCTTTTTTGCTTAAACCTTATTCGCCGGAAACAACGGTTGTTACAACGCAGTAAGGAATAAAGGGGCTTGCAGGCCAGTTGATGCGGAGATCCACAACACCGACTTTCGAAATGCCGCCGTTTTTAGCCGCCTGGATGGTACCGCCTTCACCTTTCAAGGGAAGACCAAAAAGGAATGCTTGTTTCGCTTCGCCCATTTTGGAACCGACCATACCGGTTGCTCCGGCATCCAGAGGCTGAACCGTCGTACATGCAGCTACCAGCATCAAAGCCAGAGCGCAAACCAAGAGTAATGCAATTTTCTTCATAAAGAAAACCTCCAAATATATTAGATAGTAAAATATTATATAAAATCTCGAAAAAAAAAGCAAGCACAATATAGAACATTTTTTAAAGAATGCGTAAATCGCAATATGTACCCTTGCGGCAATCGGCTTTTACGGGGTATACTCTCGGCATGAAAAGCTTCACAAAAGAACTGTGGTTTAACACTACGAAGGCGCGCGAATTTATAAACATTACGCCGACTGTCGAACAGCTGCTTAGGGAGTCTGGAGTGCAGGAAGGTCTTGTTCTGGTTAACGCAATGCACATTACGGCGAGCGTTTTTATCAATGACGATGAAAGCGGCCTTCATCATGATTTTGACGTGTGGCTGGAAAAACTTGCCCCGCATGAACCGGTTTCTTCGTACCGCCACAATTACGGAGAAACGAATGCCGACGCTCACATGAAGCGCCAAATAATGGGACGCGAAGTCGTTGTTGCCGTTACGCAGGGCAAACTCCATTTCGGCCCGTGGGAACAGATTTTCTACGGTGAATTCGACGGCGGAAGAAAAAAGCGGGTGCTGGTAAAAATCATCGGAGAATAAAGGCGGTGAACGGAAAGCAAAACTTCGACACGCTTTTTTGTGCCGAATTGCAGCGCATTGCACAATTGCCGGTTTTTGCGGAAAAAAAGCCGCGTCTTTTGCTTCATGCGTGCTGTGCGCCGTGTTCTTCGGCGGTTTTGGAGCGGCTTGCAGGATATTTCGACGTAACGGTTTTTTACTACAATCCGAATATTCATCCTGAAGCCGAATATACGCGCCGGCTCGACGAACTGGCCTTTTTTTTGGCCCGGCGCACATCATACGGCACGGAGGCCGAAATTCGGTTAATACGGACGGAATACAAACCTGAGGAATTTTTTTCGGCGGTCGATGTCGAACGTGTTCCCTCGCGTGCGCTTGAGCCGGAGCGTTCGGAGCGCTGTTTTTTGTGTTATCGATTGCGTATGGAAAAAACGGCCTTTTACGCAAAACAAAACGGGTTTGACTATTTTACTGCGGCGCTTTCAATCAGTCCGCATAAAGACGCCGGCAAAAT
>CAUTRX010000170.1:0-3859 GCA_963540775.1 uncultured Treponema sp.
TGTGCGTTGTCGGTATGTACGGCGGGAATGTTGATTTTACGGGCAAGCTCAAGAATCTTTTTGGTACGAGGCCCGGCCTTTGCATAACGGATTTCCCCGCGAAAATCCGCCCCGTGCACAGCGCTTTGTTCCCGATTGCCGCGCGCTTCCAAACTGCGAAGATATTCCTCTATTGCATGAAACCCCGTTTGTATGTGCATGAGTGTAGTCTATCGCCCGCAACAGTGCTTGTATTTTTTGCCCGAACCGCAGGGACAGTTTTCGTTGCGGCCGACTTTTTTACCGTCGCGGACAACCGTAACGGGCGTAACCGAGCCGCTTTTGTACAGCCAGCGCCCCTTATCTTTTACAAATTCGGCTTTTTCTTTATGAACATCTTTTAAGCCCTTGCGTTTATAGGCCGCAGTGAATTCGACAATGCCGCTCATGTCGCGTTCGCCGCCTTTTTCGGTGCGTAAAATAGTCAACCCCAGCCATTCGGATTCTTCACTCCAGCGCCGCGTTTCTTCCGTATCAATCGAATTATCGCCGTCTTCGCGTACACAACTTGCAATAATAAAGTCTATGTTGTGTACGACGTAGGCCGAATAACGGGCGCGCATTAAACATTCGGCAGTGGGCGCCGCAGTTGTACCGCTTATAATCGGTTTGCAGCACGCGCCGAAATCCTTGCCCGAACCGCAGGGACATACAGACATTTCCGTTTCTTTCATACATGCATTATACGCATATATTGAAGTGCGGTCAATGTGAGTTCTTCCGCCGAACAAAGTGACGGGTACAGGGAGTATGTGTACCGGCGGCACGTATAGGCGAACGGCGCTATTTGAGCCGTGAACTTCGGCCTTTATCCGTTCCGCGAAAAGGCTTCCACGCAAAAGGTTGTACAAACTGTACTAGGTGTGTCGGGGTTTGCCCCCGTAAAAAGGCTGCCTCGAAGCTTCGCTGGCCGAAACCGCGTTCGGGCTTACGCCCTCACTTGTGCAGAATTTTTTACGGGGGCAAACCCCGACGCACACTCCGTGTTGTTATATACAACTGTAATGTAGTTCGGTGCCTTACCCCTCTCAGTTAATTTTGAAACGTTGTTCTTTCTTCCTCCTAAAATCCTTTTATCCGTACAAGTTTCATACGATGGCAGTAAAAGCTGCACGTATGCGATGTTTTAGGCGTTAGCCTAAAACTCGAGTTGAAAATCGGACACGGATGTCCGATTTTCAAACAAACTCGTATCTATTGTTTATAGATGCCGGTAGATGCCCGTATCTACCGTTTGCAGATACGGCGTATCGGCAGTTTTATTTTTTTGCGGTGCACGGCAGTTTGAATGCGATTTCGCGAAGCGTTTTTAGGGGCGCCGAGCTGCCCGAATATTTAGTACGCACAATGACCGTTACCGCGCCCGCCGGTACTTCTTTGGGTACGCGGGCAATAAGCTGTGGCGGTTTCAAAACAATTCGGTAAGTTTTTCCAGTGTAATGCGTGCGCCGAGCGCTGTGCACAAGTCTTCGTATGCGCCGGCGGTTGCGCCTGTGTCGTTTTGAGCGGTGCGCGCCGCATGTGCGTGTGCACTATCAGTTGCGGTGTCGGCGTCTGCCGTTTGCTCCGCGTCGCGGGGAGCCCCCTTTTTTTTACGGCGCACCGCAGCGGACACCGCGCGTATCAGCAGGTTTTTCGGTGTGTGTTCCGTATCGACAAATTCGCATATATCGACCGAATAGCCGTGTTTTTTTATCAATTCGGCGCGCATAACGTCCGTTGCCAAGGCGGAAAAGCGTTCTTTTATAATGCCGTAACTCATCAATGCTTTTAATGCCCTGTCCGTTCGCTCTGTGCCGATTTTTCCGTTCAATTCGTGCTGGCAACAGGGGGCCGACAGGATAACTCGAGAGCGGTGTTTTACGGCGAAGGCAATTGCGTAATCGGTGGCGGTGTCGCAGGCATGAAGGGAGACTACCATGTCAAAAGTTTTTTGCGGGTCGGCTTTGTAGGTGCGGACGTCCTGCACTTCAAAATGCACGGAGCGGCAGTTCAGGTTTTGCGCCAAAGTACGGCAGTTTTCAATAACGTCGGCTTTTAAATCCAAGCCTATAATATCCGCCTGCAAGCCCTTTATGCCGGTCAAAAAGTAATGGATTGCAAAGGTAAGGTAGGATTTTCCGCACCCGAAGTCGATAATACGCAAAGGGCGTTCGGTTCCCGCTCCTGCGGCGGTCAAATCGGCGAGAATATCGTCTATATATTCCAAAAAGCGGTTGATTTGGCGGAATTTTGCATATTTTGAGGCAAAAACTTTTCCGTCGGCATTCATAATACCCAAAGCCGTTAAAAAGGGTACGGGGTTGTTTTCAGCAATGATGTAGGATTTGCGCCGATTCAATTCAAACGGCTTTTCCCGTTTTTCCGCCGCTGTGTTTTTCGGTTTTGTCAGGACAGTTGTCTTCCCTTTTTTGCTTGTAAGCATGCTGACTTCGGTGTGTGCGTTTATGATGAGGCATTGGCGCCACAGGATTCCGTCGGTATAAGGGAGCTTTTCGGTAAACGAGCGGAATTCTTCCGTGTTGAAATTGCGGTGAAATACTTGCGTCTGTGTAAAAAACTCGGCAAAAAAGCGGCCGTCGGACATTTTGCGTATGCGCACCCGCAGACAGCCGCTAACGGCCGCGCACATTCCGCTTTTTAGAGGCTTAGATAAAACGAGACTACTGCAATCGGCAGAAAGGGGATACGGCATCGCTCACCCGAAAACCGGTAGCATTTTTGGTACAAGAGCGCCCAATCTCATAGTGCTTATTCCCGTACCTTTTGTTTTTCTTCGCGGGCGTGGCGGACGTAGTTTTCGCAGTTTTTTCTCATAGCCATAATTTCTTCGGCGGACAGCGAACGAACCGCTTTTGCAGGCGAGCCTAAAATCAAACTTCCTGCGGGAAAAGATTTGCCCTGCGTAACAAGGGCGCCTGCGGCGACCATAGAGTTCTCTCCGATGTGCGCTTCGTTTAAGACGATTGCCCCCATGCCGATTGTACAGCCGTTTTCTACAGTGCATGAATGCAAAACGGCAGCGTGCCCGACCGTTACGTTTTCTCCGATAATGCAGGGCATTCCCTCGTCCACGTGAATCACCGCATTATCCTGAATATTACTGTTTTTGCCGATTTTTATCGGCGCTATATCTGCCCGCACCGTTGCCGAAAACCATACCGATGTGTTTTCGGCCAATTCGGCATCTCCGCTTACGTGGGCATTCCATGCGATAAAGGCCGATTCGTCAATATGTGCTTCTTTTGTATAATTATTTTTCATAGCAAAATCTCCTTATCTTAATATATACTTTTAATCAAAAAAATGATATACTGGCGCTATGGCAAAGGTCTATGTTTTTGTAAATCAAAAAGGCGGCGTCGGAAAAACCACATCGGCAATCAATATAGGCGCGTATATGGCTGCAGCCGGAAAAAAAGTTCTTTTAGTGGATTTTGACTCACAGGGAAATATGTCTTCCGGTGTCGGCATTTCCAAAGAAAAACCCACGATATACGAAATGATGGCGGGCTTATCGACGTACAAACAAACAGTGCGTCACACGGAAGTAATTAATTTGGACGCCGTTGCCGCATCCATCGATTTATCGGGAGCGGCGATAGAACTTGTCGATCAGGCGGAGCGGGAATTTTTTCTTAAAAAAGCGTTGGAACCGCTTTTGCCCTTGTACGATTATATTTTAATAGACTGCCCGCCTTCACTCGGACTTTTAACGCTGAACGGCCTTGCGGCGGCACACTCGGTGTTGATTCCCATGCAGTGCGAATACTTTGCCCTTGAAGGGATTTCCCTTTTGTTGCAGACGGTTAAAAAAGTT
>CAUTRX010000171.1:0-3847 GCA_963540775.1 uncultured Treponema sp.
ACCGGAAGTTTTCGGAAGATGTTCCGTGTAACAGCCGATTAACCGCGCAAGACACGCTTATTCTTTTACGCTGTCGCCTGCAAGGGATTGAAGCATAAATCTTTGTCCGGCTATAAACAAAATTGCAAAAGGAATTGCAATCAATAAAGCGCCTGCGGCAAACATCGTAAAATTGTCGTTTGCCCGCCCGTTTATAAGCTCAAACAAACCGACCGCAAGTGTTTTTTTCGTATCGCTGCGCAAAATCAGACGGGGAAAAATAAAGTCCATCCACGGTGCGGTAAAGCTGGTTAAAACGAGGAACATAATCATCGACTTTACCGACGGTAAAATAACAAACAGGTAGGTAATGAAAGGAGAGGCTCCGTCGACGCGGGCGGCTTCTTCAATACTGCGGGAAACCGTGTCGAAGTATCCTTTCATCATCCATGCATTATAGGGAATACTGCCGGCGGCATAGACAAGCACCAGGCCCCAATGGGTATTCAATCCGTTTATGCGCCAAAGAATAACGTAAATTGCAATCATTCCTATAAATGACGGAAACATTTGTAAAACAACCATCGAAGCCATAAGCGTTTTTTTTCCGGCAAAGCGAAAGCGCGAAAAAATATAGCCCGTTGTGGCGCATACGCAAACTGTAATCAGTGTATTCCACAGCGCTATTTTTAAGGTATTTTTATACCAGCGCACATAATTGGTACCGCGTACATCGGTTGTACCTTCAACGATACGATCGGACGGAGTAAGAAGGCGCTTAAATTGATACAAAGAAGGTTCTTTCGGCCACGGCACCGCACGCGTTGCCGAAAGGGAATTCGTTTTTGTAAAAGCGGCTCCCATCGTAAATGCAATCGGGTATAAAACCATAAACGCATTTACAACAAGAACGGTATGCAAAATAAATTTTACGATAATATTGCCGGAACGCTGCGACTTTATCATATTTCTCCATCCTTAAATGATTTTGTATGAGTAAAATTGTATACGGCAAAGGGAACCATAACCGCGAAGACCAATATCGAAAGCACCGAAGCGAGGTTGTACATATTCGGCGTATTATATGTTAATTTGTAAATCCAACTGATAAGTAAATCGGTTGCTCCCGCCTGCGTGGTAACCGTATCGGTAACTTTCGGATCTCCTGCCGTAAGAAAGAATACAGCCCCGAAGTTATTGATATTGGCTGCAAACTGCATAATTAAAAGCGGCATTGTTTGAAACAGTATAAGCGGAAGTGTAATCAAACGGAATTGTACGAATTTGCTCGCACCGTCTATCGTTGCGGCTTCATACACTTGAGACGGGATAGCCGTCATACTGCTGGTTACCAAAATCATACTGTAAGGAAAACCTATCCAAATATTGACGAGCAAAAGCGTAATACGTGCCATATTCGGATCGGAAAGCCAAGGAATGGGATTGGTAATAACGCCGAGTGCCAGCAGGGTTTTATTTATAGGGCCGAAAGTTCCGTTAAGCAAATTCTGCCAAATGAACAAAGAAAGCATGGGCGGCACCGCATACGGCAAAATAAAAATAGTACGGTAAATTTTTGAAATCGTAATGCGATGATCGGATAAGATAACGGCAAAAATCATTCCCGTAAAAAAACACGTTGCCGTAGAAAAAAATGCCCAGCATAAAGTCCACAAAGAAACCCGTATAAAAGCATACAGCCATACGTTTTCAACTGCTCCCTTTCCGGAGGCAAACATTCGAATAAAATTATCAAACCCGACCCAATCGACTAAATTATTGGGCGGAATGTGATCGGGAGAAGAGTAATTCGTAAAGGCAACCAGCGCGGAGAAAAAAAGCGGAATACAGGTAAAAAACGCTATCAAACCGACGGGAACTATCAAACCGAAATAGGGGAATGCCCGTTCACTGATCATATTACGGGTTTCCGCCGTTGTCGGAAAACGCCGAGCGGACACAATAGTTTTTGCACTGCGCCTCGCATCTACGATATTAAAGATATATACACAAATAAAAATAACCGTAATTATCAAGGCGATAAGTCCGGTAATCATCATAAATATGGAATGATCCCGCAATTTTACGGGTAATTCGGGGTGAGGGTCGCCTAAAGTAATCAAACCGATAAAAGACTTTACTACGGGGCCTTTAAAGTTCGGGACAAAAGTTCCAGTCTCAAAGACAATAAAAAACAACATAACCAGTTCGCACAAGGCAAAAAGTGCGCCGCGTACATACTGCTTTAAAAACAGCAGCTGCCCTCCTCCCATAAAACAGGACGAAGCGACCGTCGCTTTTTTTATAAGATCTTTTCCTATGCGCTCATTCGATTCACTCATTCATACCCTCTCTTTTAAATATCGTTTAACCCCGTGCGGAACTTCGGCTAAGATATTAAAACGGCGTAATGTTAACAGCGATAGGGTGTCTAAAAAACAACCGGCTTTTCAGACACCCTGTATTCCTATATGATTATTTTGCGGCTTCCATCGCAGCGGCGGCATTGTTCAACTGCGTTGTAACATCGGCTCCGTCCCAAATACTTGCAAAAGCGGCTCCCATTGCCGACCACTAGGTTCCCATTTCGGGGATGGAGGGCATCGGAGTTTCAAACTTTGCCTGAGCGAGGATTCCGTTTGACAGAGGATCTTCTATGGTTATATCCTTACGCGGCGGGATTTGCTTTGTCAATTCATACCGCTTTTCCAAAACGGGTTTTGAACAAATGAATTCGGCAAACTCGGCGGCCAGTTCAGGGTGCTCCGAATATGCGCTCACAAATGCGACACGAATACCCGAAAAGGAAGCGGGAGGATTTTTTTGATCGGGAAATACGGGGATTTCGGCAATGCCGAAATTAACTGCGGCTTTTGAAAAATCGGCAATTTTCCACGGACCGGTAATTAATAAAGGAATGTTTCCTTCGACGAAAGAAGAATTGCAAAAATCTCCGCTGACATCGGCAGACGGAATATCCAAAATCGATTGCCGTAAACTTTGAAAATACTTTAAACCCGCAATCGCAGCGTCACTGTTGATGTTGTGCTGATTACGATCATCGCCTTTTGGCCCGAACAGAGGGGCGCCGAACCCGCTCATAAAGATGTAATCAAAATATGCATTTGCAGGTTCCCATGCAACGGCGTATTTATTTTTTGATTTGTCGGTCCAGTTTTTTGCAAAATCTTCAATTTCTTTCCATGTTTTGGGAGGCGTTGAAAAAACATCTTTATTATAAAATAATGCGTAGGTTTCAATGCCGACAGGATAACCGTATAATTTTCCGTTATAGCTCGCCCCCGTAACGGCAGCCTCAACAAAATCGGAGATAAAATCGGCCTTTTCGTTTACAAGAATATGACCGCCGCTGACCAAAGCACCTATGTGATCGTGAGGAGCGACAAAAATATCCGCTCCCGCTCCTGCAGGCCCGTCCAATTCTATTTTGGAACGCGAATCGTTACTGCCGACCGGTTCATATTCAAACGTAACATTCGGGTGTAACTTTGTGAATTCCGCCGCAGCCCACAGCATAAAATCTTTTTCGGGACCTTCACTTTCCCAAAGTTTTAAAGTTACGGGGCCGCCTGCTTTATTCTGCTTGCAGCCTGTAAAAACAAGCAACGCGGCTAAAACCGCAATTAAAAGTACGGAAAATATTCTTTTCATTCTAAGCCTCCTGATAAAATCCGATAACGGAAATAAATCCTGTAGGTGTTCCGTAACACCCATGTAAGTATAGCACAGATTTTCGCTTTGTCAAGAAAAATACGGAAAATTAAAGGTTGTTTATATTTGAAACTGTCCGAAAACTGAAGTTTTAGGAAAACACCTCTTTAAACTCCCTTTGACTTTTTGCTTTTTT
>CAUTRX010000172.1:0-3817 GCA_963540775.1 uncultured Treponema sp.
CTTTGGGATACAAAATCGTTACGTTTATGCCGTCAACATCCTGAAAGGCGCTACCGACGGCGCTGCCCGTATCTCCCGACGTCGCAACCAAAATATGCAGTTTTTGTTCTTCTTGACGGTTAAAGTATGCCATAAGGCGCGCCATAAAACGCGCTCCGAAATCTTTAAAAGCACACGTCGGACCGTGAAACAATTCCAAAACATAGGTTACCAAATCGATAGGAACGACGGGCGCGTTAAAGGGGTAACAGTCGGCGATAATTTCCTGTAAATCCGCTTCGGGAATTACATCTTCACAATAGAGTTTTGCCGTTTCAAACGCAATATCGCGGAATGACGGAGAAGTGGTTTTATTCAGTAAAGCTGTGTCAAGACGGGGAATACGTACCGGAATATATAAACCGCCGGTAGCCGGGTTCATCCCGCTCAATACGGCCGTTTTTAAATCGGTACGTACGGAATTATCTCTTGTGTCGGTATATTCCATAAATTATCCCCCTCGTAATAACATCTAAAGATTATAGTATATAAAATCGGCTACAAAAGGTGCCATCATTTTATTGCGCAGTGTGTCAAGAAGTTGCCATTCGCTTTTTTCCTGTGCGCTGAAACTTTCGACCGTGTGCAACACAATAGTGCCGCTTTTCATCTCCATAATTGAAATATCGGCTTTTAAAACGGTGCTGTACAGGCCTTCCGCATTTTTTTTGACCGGCTGTTCGTATTTAACCGTTCCGAATATTAAATAATTGATTTTATTTGCAAACAGCGCGGAGGCGCTTTTGTATAACTGTTTTGTATTCCCGCTGTCTATCTCTTTTATAAATTCAGCATTTCCTACGCTGCGGAAACTTTTTTTATACATAGCTTTTAAAAGCGTAGATGAGGACACGCTGTTGGTTGTAATTATGTTGCCGGAAGGCGTATAGTCAAGCAGCGAAATTGAAAAAACTCTGCGTAATTTATCCGTGTGCACTTTATACGGCATTTTGAGCGCGTGATCTTCGGCATAAGACAAAACATTTTCATCGGTTGTTTTCGGTGTAGGGTAAAATAAAATATCCGCATTGCACGAAAATTCGGGAAGGGGACTGTCAAAATGGGCTTTACCGTTTTCGCCGCTGATAATATTCTCCGTAGTAAAAGTCAGCGTACCGTTTTCGTTTGCGCAAGGATATTTTACAGTCAATGTAATTCCTTCAAGCGGATTGCCTGCACTGTCCGTTACCGAAGCTGAAAATTCGGAAGCGAACGGGATGCCGTTTGTCGTCGGTGCAGGTGAATGTTCCGCATGCAGTTTGATATTCTCGACCAGCATTTTGTATTCCGAAAGCGGATCGGGAAATACCGGCTGTTTGTCGTTTTTCGTAAGTGTCCCGCCGTTTTTTTGAGTGTCCGAAGACGTTTTTTTTCTTTCCGATTTTTGTGAAGAACCGTTTTTTTCGCCGTCCTCAGATGAAGTTTAGCCGATAACCACAGTGTCGGCGGTTTTTTCGTTTTTATCGTTGTGCCGTATCGGTGACAACACGCATGAAAGTAAAAGAATAACGCCGCAGCTGAATATTACTGCGGAAGAGGTACGTCGGAACAATGTGTGAATCATAAAAACCTCGATAATTATAGATACTTCTAATATTATCGGCGAAAGAGACGCCTTTCAATATCAAACAAAGGCATTTTTCGAGTTTTCACTTGCAATCGGCTCCGCCTTTCATTATGATAGTACGGATATGAACGGAACCGAAGCGCGTATTTATCTTACGAATCTTGAACATAATATACGGCACATACAAAAAATAATCGGCAATGCAAAGCTGTGTGTATCCGTAAAAGCAAACGCATACGGACACGGCGATGTTGCCGTAGCGGAAAAAGCTTTATCGTGCGGCGCGGAATACATATCCGTCGCCTCTGTCGAAGAAGGAAGCCGGCTGCGCGAACGGGGGATAAGCGCGCCTATTTTATTATTCGGTTTAACTATTCCCGAAAAAGCCGGCGATGTTATTCGCTTAAAGCTGACCCCCTTTGTGTGCGACCGCGAATATATCGACACGCTCGATGCTGCAGCCTCACGGTTTACCGCGGCAGCCGACAGTGCAATGCGCTTTCGTTTTCCGGTACACCTTAAAATAGACACGGGCATGGGGCGCATCGGCTGCCGTCCGGAAAAAGCCGCCGCTTTAGCCGAATACATTTGCAAAACAAAACACCTGTACCTTGAAGGCGTGTGCACACACTTTTGCGTATCCGATTCATTCGACAAATCCGACGTCGATTTTACCGAAAAACAAATAGACCTTTTTAGCAAAAGCGCGGACGATATAAAAAAAGCCGGCATCGAGCCGGGATTACGCCACTGCTCGGCATCAGGCGGCATTCTTATGTACCCGCACGCGCATTTCGACATGGTAAGGGCGGGTATCCTCACTTACGGCTATTCTCCCGTCCGGTCCGCCGCCGAGTACACACCGGCCGATTCTTTTAATCTTAAACCCGTAATGGAATTGAGCGCTCCGATTGTTGCCTTAAAAACGGTTAGGGCTGGCGAATCCGTTTCATACGGACGCACGTGGACCGCGCCGCATACAACCCGCATTGCAACGCTTCCGATCGGCTACGGCGACGGTTTACCGCGCGGTTTATCTTCCCGCCTCAAAGTTACCGTCGGCGGAAAAAACTATCCGATAGTCGGACGGATATGTATGGATCAATGCATGGCGGACGTGGGAACCGACGAAAGCATACACAGATGGGACAGGGCGTACATATTCGGCCCCGGGGAAGGTTGTCAAACCGCCGCCGATGTGGCCGCTTTACAAAACACAATACACTACGAAATTATAACGGGAATATCCGCACGGGTGCCGCGCGTGTATGTTTCTTAAACTACTAAATAGTCATATACGAATTTCAGTGCGATAACCAAAAGCATTAAAACGGCAATATAAATCCACACGGGCAAAGGATCGCCGTTTTCGCGCATTTTATAAGCGTGTGCCTTTTTCTTTTTTTTTCGTGCGGGTTCGGTTTTTCGGCGATCGGGCGAAACATCGGTACTATCCGTATTTTTATGCACCGCATAGCCGCAGTTCGGACATCCGTTTTTAAACAGCGCATGATCTCCCGTATATTGACATTGGGGACAATGCACGGAAGCGAAAAAACGCCCGCATTTGGGACAAAAACGCGCATTAATCGGAACTTCGGTATCGCAAGATTCGCAAAAAAATTTAGGACTGTTTGCAGCACTCATACAAAAAACAACGCATTCCCGAAGATGTCGGCTCTAGGAATGCGGAACAACACAAAACCGCCGCTGTCTTTTTTGCCCGGAACAAGACTTGAACTTGCACACCTGTGAAGGCTCTAGTACCTGAAACTAGCGTGTCTACCAATTCCACCATCCGGGCAGTACGTATAACCACGTTAAAAAAATATAGTGAAAAACCTGTTTCGTGTCAAGAGTCACGTAAGAATACACAATTCGGCACTGTCTTTTCTCAGCTCTTGAATTTGAACGGATACAGTTGAAGTGCCGGTTTGCTCCGTTAAAACAGCGTTTGTTTTTTGACCGAAGCGCAAGCCGTTTAATAAACTTTCGTTGTCCGGTTTAAAACGCAAAATAGGCGGCGCAAAATCGAGCACAGTGCCTTTAATTTCCATCTTTGTAAGCGGATGCACAAAACTGAAAGATACATCCGGCTGCACGGTGTCATGTGTACACGACTCAGTTTCCGCTGCGGCACAGCAAGGCGTTTCAGCTTCATGTTCAGTATGTTCTGCGTGTTGTTTTTTTTGTCTAATTATATTTTCGGCT
>CAUTRX010000173.1:0-3813 GCA_963540775.1 uncultured Treponema sp.
TTGCCTTTTGAGCGCAGTTAAAAAGGGGCGGCAGGGTGGAGTCGATTCTTACAAAATACGCGCAGCGGATTAAACAAACCGAAACGATTCACTACACCGGTTCGGTTACCCGCGTGCGCGGAATGCTTATCGAAAGCCGCGGGCCACAAGCCGTCATCGGGGAAATCTGTAAAATTCTCATACCTTCATCTTGCACGCATATTCTTGCCGAAGTTGTCGGCTTGAACGGCAGCACCGTTCAGCTTATGGCTTACGGCGACACCAAAGGAATAGAAATCGGCTGTACCGTAAACGCGTCGGGAAGCGTTTTGCAGGTTGCCGTCGGGCCGCAGCTGCTCGGACGGGTTTTGGACGCAACGGGCAAGGCATACGACAAAAAGGGCGAAATTGCCGCTTCAGTTTTTTATCCTGCAACAGCTCCCGCCCCCGATCCGCTTGAACGTACGCCCGTAAACCGCCGCATTGTAACCGGAGTGCGCGCCCTCGATTCGCTTTTAGCGGTAGGTAAGGGGCAGCGCTTGGGTATTTTTTCCGGCTCGGGCGTAGGAAAATCGACTTTGCTGGGTATGATTGCCCGTAATACCGATGCGGATGTGAATGTTATCGCTTTGATAGGAGAACGCGGGCGCGAAGTAGTCGATTTTTTGCAGCGCGACTTGGGCGAAGAAGGTTTAAAACGCTCCGTCGTTGTCGTTGCGACCTCTGATCAATCTCCTATCGCGCGCTTACGCGGGGCTTACACGGCGACAGCGGTTGCCGAGTATTTTAGGGATCAGGGTAAAGACGTTATGCTGATGTTCGATTCGGTAACGCGCTTTGCCCGCGCTCAACGCGAAATCGGTCTTGCAATAGGAGAACCGCCGGCACAGCGCGGTTACACGCCCAGCGTGTTTGAAACGCTGCCGAAGCTTTTGGAGCGCAGCGGTACTTCGACAAAAGGAACCATAACCGGATTTTACACGGTGCTTGTTGACGGAGACGATATGGACGAACCCGTTTCCGATACGGTGCGCGGTATTTTGGACGGTCATATTGTTTTAAGCCGCAGGTTTGCCCAGTCCTATCATTTTCCGGCAATCGATGTTTTAACCAGTATAAGCCGCCTTTCAAAACGCGTTTCCGGGCCGCAAACGCAAAAAGCGGCTGCCGAAATCCGCCGGCTTATGGCGCTTTATGCCGAATCCGAAGATATGATCAGTGTAGGCGCCTATCAAAAAGGAACGAATCCGGAGCTGGATAAAGCAATCGATTTATATCCGCACATCAAGCGTTTTTTAATGCAGGAAGAAACCGAAAAAACTTCTATCGGAGAAACGCTTATAGCATTCGGAAAATTGGCGGGAATCGAAATACCGGACGAAGAATATTGCGGCACGGCCGTTCCCGTTGCCGCAGGTGGTCAGCAGCTTGATGAAGATGCATCGGAAGCCGCCGAGGCAGAGCCGAGTGCCGCTTCGGCTTTCGGACGGTTATAAATGAAGCGCTTTGTATTCAATTTGCAAAAATTGCTTCAGCTGCGCGAATTCGAAGAAAAAAACGCCAAAACGGCGTTGGCGGCTGCAATCGGAGAAGCTGAACGCATAAAGCTTGATTTACGCGGTCTTGCCGCAGAGCGAGTGCGCGTTAATAAAACCTGCAGCGGTACAATCGATATACACGCGCTTATGGCGGTGGAAAATTATGTGCACCGCCTCGATGTGCACACGCAAGAGCTTTGCGAAAACCTGAACACTGCAGAAACGCTTATAGAACAGCGCCGTGCGGCTTTTTTTTCGGCAATGCAAAAGCGCAGCGTTTTGGACAAACTGAAAGAAAAAAAAGTTCGTTTATGGCGCAAGGAAAATGCTATGGCCGAAGAACGCGCCGTCGAAGATGCCGTCTACGGCGCGGAAAAAAGCGCACCGTAACCGCACAAAAAGCTCCGTACTCTATGGAGGCATAGCTCCATGAAGTACGGAAGGTTCAACGTAAGCGGCACTTACTTTGAGCGGGTGCTGCTGCGCGTACCGGATTCACTTTTCCGTTTTCTAAAGCCCGGCATTCGGCCTAATATTTAAATTCACTGTCGCCGATAAATTCGCGGATAAGCGATTGGCCGGGAACGAAATTCGCCGGAATGGACGAAAAGTTATTTAAAAAGCGCAGTAAGCGGCTCGCTTCCGAGTATTCTCTTTGCAGCGGCGTAACACAGCGAAGCAGGGGTTCCGCATATACTTTTAGAACCGCCAATTCATAATCGAGGGCGGTATTCAGCATAACATCGGCGTTGTCCTGAAACGGAAAAATGTGCAGGCGCTCGCCTTTTTGCACGTTCGGCCACATTTTAATTGTTTCGGCGGCGGATTTTCCTCTGAATTGAGAATCGCGCACAATGCGGCGCACCAAACGGTTATCGCTGGTCGCAATGCGGTTATGGTCGTCCAAATTCAATTGGGTGAGTGCGGAAAGGTATATTTTGAATTTATTTTCTTTGGGAACCGACGGGGTTAATTTGTCGTTTAAGCCGTGGATTCCTTCCATGATTAAAATGTCGCGGTTTTCCAAGCGCATGGTTTTTCCGGTGTAATAGCGCTTTCCTTCGACAAAATCGTAGGACGGCAGCTTTATTTCTTTTCCGCCGAACAAATCCTGTAAATCGGTATTCAACTGGGCAACGTCAAGGGCGTCGAGGGTTTCGTAATCGTATTCGCCGTTTTCGTCTTTCGGGGTTGCTTCGCGTCCGACATAATAGGTGTCCAATTCGATTACTTTCGGATTAAAGCCGAGCACTTGCAGCTGCATCGACAGCTTTTTTGAAGTGGTTGTTTTACCCGAGCTGGACGGGCCTGCGATAAGCACGACTTTTACCTCTTTTTTTGCGTGTATTTGATCGGCAATATCGGCGATGCATTTGTTTTGCAGGGTTTCGGTTATATTTACAAAATCGCGCACTCGGCGTTTTCCGATAAGTTCGTTTAAATCGGCGGCACAGGTAACGCCGAGGGATTTTCCCCAGTCTTTATAACGTTTGTACACATTGAATAATTGGGGAATGTCTTCGAATTCTTCGATACGGTCGGGTTCGGCGGTGGACGGGTAGCGCAATAAAAATCCTTCGTGATAGGGCATAAGGTCAAAGTGCGTGATGTAACCGGTTGAAGGTAAAAGGGGGGCAAAGTACAAATCGGAAAAGCTTTTGAGCGTGTTGATTTTAAAATACGGCGGGCAGGTAAAATTCAACTGCTTGCGCGTTTCGGTCATATTAAGCGATTCAAACAGCTGTGCGGCTTCCTGATATGATACAAAGCTTTGGCGTATCGTGTGGTTTTCTTTGACCGATTGGAGCATTTTGTCTTTTAGAAGTGTTACGTCGGCGGCGCTTACCGGAACATCGGTGTCCAGTGTGTAATAGTAGCCGTAGCCGAGGCTGTGTCCCACTACCAGGCGTTTGCCGGGGAATAATTCCGCGGCAGCGGCGGCAAGCAAAAAGCACAGTGAGCGTCGGTATATTGCCGAGCCTTCCGAAGAGCCGCTGTATATCGGTTCCAAATCGCCGCTGTTTGAAAGCGGTTGGGCCAAAGAGCATATTTCGTTGTTAAAACGGACGGCGATAATGCTTTGTCCGCTTTTTTCGAATAAATCCAGAATTTCCGCAGCTTTACAGCCGGCGGCGGTTTGTATTGTTTTGCCGTTCGGCAGTTTTAAAGTGATTGTATTCATGGCTCCATTCTAAAAGAATAACAGGCTTTTGTATAGGGGGGATGGGGTAAGTGCACAAGTGGTGTTCATGGTTTTTTACTCTCTAATCTATGTAGCTTTGCGGATACATTTTTC
>CAUTRX010000174.1:0-3801 GCA_963540775.1 uncultured Treponema sp.
CGGGCGCAGGTAAAGAGGGTGTCTCAATTTCGGGTGGCGCGGTATCTTTTCCCGCAAGCCGAACATTCGGTTTATCCTCGTCCGCAACCGAAGGAGTTTGCATATCGGCAGGTTGTTCTGCAGCAGACTGCGGGTGAGTTTTTTGATCTTTTGCTTTTGCATCGGAATTTTGTGCAGAAACCGCAGCGGTGCTGCGGCAGCCGATAAAGGCGCATATTGCGCACGCAATAAAAACGCATATACAGTTTTTTTTCACGGTACACTCTCCAAAATTCGTCTAATCAATAAATCGTTTGAATCCTTAAGCTGCTCAAGCAGTTTACCTTCAGGTGGGGTGAACCACTTCGCACCTTCTTCTTGTGTCCAATACGGCACAAGCGCATTGGCATATATGTAAGAATCTTGAAAACCCGGTTCGGCAGGTAAAAGAGGCTCTTCATCCATGGAATATTGAACGGGCGGAGCAGCCGACTTTTTTTTTGAAGAGCAGGAAATACATAAACCGGTAAAACCGAAAATGATACACAACATTACGGCTGTACCGAATATTCGTTTTTTGTTGCTCACTGCGACACCACCTTTTTTTCTCAGCCTTCTTCTCCGCCGTTTTGTGCGCCGTCCTCGGCCGCAGGCTTTTTAAGACGCTTGGGCGGATGCGGAGGAATAAAGACGTCTTTTTCAGGCTCGACATCTTCTTCTTCAAACGGTTCCGGATCGGGCAGGCGAATATTGCCCTCACTGTCGTTTTCGAGCTTTATCGTAATCAGTTTACTGATGCCCGATTCTTCCATCGTAACCCCCAAAAGGGTATTTGCTCCGGCGACCGTTTTTTTATTGTGCGTAATAACGATATACTGACTGACACTGCCGAATTCGCGCAGTGTTTGAACAAAACGGATAACATTCGCTTCATCGAGGGCGGCATCGATTTCGTCGAGCAGACAAAAGGGCGACGGGCGCACCATATAGGTCGCAAACAAAAGCGAAACCGCCGTCATCGTTTTTTCGCCGCCGGACAACAATGCAATATTTTCAAGCTTTTTTCCGGGCGGCTGGGCAAATATATCGATACCCGAAGCAAGAACGTTTTGCGGATCGACCAAACGCAGTTCGGCGCGGCCGCCCCCGAAAAGACGGCGGAACATATTGTGAAAGTTTTTTTTGATTTTGTTGTACGTCGCCAAAAACAGTTCGGTTGACTCCGCCCTGATTTCTTCGGTAATACGCTTTAAATCGTCTTTTGCTTTTTGTAAATCGGTAATCTGCGCGGTTAAAAAGTCAAAGCGCTCCTTTGTTTCGGCAAATTCCTCCGGCGCCATAAGATTTACCGGCCCCAAATCGCGCAGCGCTTGACGGGAAGACGCCAACTGTTCGCGCAAAACCGCGGAAGAAGCGGTGATGGTAAACATGCGCTCTTCAAATTCCATCAGATCGCGCGAATGCGTATCACGAAAATTGTCCTGAATACTGCGTATTTCCGTTTCCGCCGTTGCCAAATCGAGGTTCGCTTTTTCAAATTGCTGCTGATATTTTGCGATATCGGCGGTTAAACGTTTAAGCACTTCCTTTTTGCCGGTAACGTCACTGTTACGCGAATCGATGGTTTTTTCAAGCTCTTCAAGCTGTCCGGTTAATTGAATACCGTCACGCTGTATTCCGGCAATTTCTTCCTGCATGTCGGCAATGTGGGCGTCAATTTCTTCAAAGCGCTTGTTTTCGCCGAACAATTCGTTTTCCAAATCGTGTAAAACCGCTTCCTGCCCTGTCAGCTCGCGGCGCAAAAGCCTCAGCTGATCTTCGGCGGCTTGAATTTGCGTTTTCATTTGCGCTTGATTTATACGCAGATTTTCCAAAGTAACGCGGTATTCTTCCATTTTGAGCGCAAGATCGGAATTTTGCGATTTGAGCGACATAATTTTTTCGCGCCGCTCTTCGGTTTCCGCCGTATTCTTTTGAAGCGCCGTGTCGATAAAGCGCTTTTGTGTAATAATCCCTTCAGGCGATAAAAATTCTTCGATAAACCCCGGCGTAACGGAAACGTATTTTTTTACCGCACTTTCCAACGCAACCGAAGCGTTTTCTATCTCGGTAAAAGCGCCGACGGCGGCGGCGACAAAACGCGAAACATCCGCTTTGGAATAAGAATCCGCAACGGAAAAGTCCGAAAAAAGTTTACGCCGGCCGCTTGCAAGCAGTTTTAACTTTGCAATAAGCGTATCGACACTCTCTTTTGCCTGTTTTGCCGTTTGCACCGAATAGCCGGCTTCTTTCAATTTCGCGTCCAACTGCGTAACGATATTTTCCGTGATGGCTTCCAATTGTTTTTGCAAAGCCGAACGCTTGTCGGCAAGAACGGCAATTTCTTTTTCGGCTTGCGCGGCAAGGCTGTCGTTTTCGGTAATGCGGCTGCCGGCAACCGTTATGTTTTCTTCAAATGATTGAATGTTTTTCGCGATTTCTTCAAGGCGCTTGTGTAAATTGTGGAGCGAACCTTCCTGTTCATCGGTATCTTCGGTAAGCAGTTCGATTTTTTCTTCAACCGCTTTCTTTTTTACTTCAAGCTGATTAACCTTTTCTTTTGCCTCGTGCCTGCTTTGCTCCAACAAACGGCACTGTTCGTTTTTTGCGCGCTCTTCGATGGCAAGGCCGTATATTTTTTGCTGAATCTCAACCAAACGGCTTTCCATACTGTTTACTTCGTCCATATGCTCGGACAAAGCGGCATTTACCGCATCCATCTCTTTTTGTACGGAATGCCTTTTTTCGCGCGCGTTTTCCATATCCGCTTCGCGGTTGCGCCTGTCCTGAATAAAACCTTTAAGGCGCAAAAGCTGAATGTCCAATTCAAAATCGAAAATGTCGTCTTTCAACTTGCGCGAAGCGAGTGCTTTGTCCGCCTGAATCTTCAACGAATCATAGGAACGTTTTACTTCGTTCAAAATGGATTCGACTTGACGCATGTTTTCTTCCGTGCGTTCAAGTTTGCGTTCGGCTTCCGCGCGTTTTACCTTAAAACGTGTAATGCCTGCGGCTTCTTCAAATAAATAGCGGCGGTCTTCGGGCTTGCTGGACAAAATCTGATCAATTTTTCCCTGTTCCATAACCGAATACGCCGCTTTACCGACGCCCGTATCCCAAAACAGTTCGCGTAAATCGCGCAATTTACACTGTTGATTGTTTATCCAGTATTCACCTTCGCCGGAGCGGTACAAACGCCGTTTTATCGTAATTTCGCTTGTATCAATGGGCAGCAGTCCCGCGTCGTTGAAAAGTGTTAAAGTAACTTCAGCAACATTTAAAGCTTTGCGGTTTTCGGTACCGTTAAAAATGACGTCTTCCATTTTTTCGGCGCGCATGGTTTTTGCCGCCTGCTCTCCGAGCACCCACTTTACCGCGTCTACGACATTACTCTTGCCGCAGCCGTTCGGCCCCAAAAGAGCGGTTATCCCATCGGCGAACTCTATGCGTGTACGATCTGCAAATGATTTAAACCCGAATACTTCAAGACTTTTAAGAAACACAAAAACCCCTCTTATTACCGTTGCCCTATTTTACCCTGAATGCACTTTGTAGTCAATTATACCCTATTCAGCCTCCCGCTTTACACATTAAGTGTGAGCAATTCTTCAGAATTGCGAACTTAAAGCTGTATATATGCGATGTTTGCCGTAGGCAAACTCGACGCTGAAGCGAACGGCGCCATCTGTGCCGTGAGCTTCGGCCTTTATCAGTACCGGCACGGATGCCGGAAAAGCTGCAGGTAAGCGATGTTTTAGGCGTTAGCCTAAAACTCGAGTTGAA
>CAUTRX010000175.1:0-3787 GCA_963540775.1 uncultured Treponema sp.
TGGTATCGTCAGGAATCAAGGATTAAAGGTGTATTGCTATGAAAAAACGCACAAACGGGTTTTTGTATTTTATACAGGTTGTGCTGTTTGCGGCAGTGTGTCCGCTCGCTGCGCAGGAAATCGGTTCATCCAATTATTTGTATACAAATTTCAGGAGTGTGGTTGAATGTCCTCCCGCGTATATTCACAGCCGCTCCATTACCGCCAAAGATTATTCGGAGGATTCCGGTTTATTTGAACTTTTGCAGGATGTTTTTGTGTCGGATACGAGCGTGTATATATTGTGCAAAAATAAATTGATAACACTTCATCACGATTTTACGCTCGACACGGTATTGACCGACTATACGGCGGAAGATGGAACAGTAACGCCTTTTGACGAATGTTCGGGGCTTTTTGTTACAAAAGCGGGCGACTATTATATTTCGCAGGCGGAGTTTTCCCGGATTTTGCATTTTAATGCGGACAATTCGCTGCGCAGAATATTGAACCGCCCGGACATTCACGGATTCGAAGACATCGCTTACCGGCCGGGAAAGCTGACGGGAGACGGAGCCGGGCGGCTCTACGTGATTGCAAAGGGAATGTACGAAGGCATTGTGGAATTGAACGCCGACGGTTCTTTTTCCCGTTTTTACGGGGTGCATGGTGTGCGCTTGAATCCTGCCGAAATTATCTGGCGGAGTTTTTCCACTAAAGAACAGCGCAAGCGCCAGCGGCTGTGGCTGCCGGCCGATTTCAGCAGTTTATGTATGGACAGCGAAGGACTTATGTTTGCAACCGAGCAGGGGCAGTATACACCGATTACCCGTTTGAATGCGGCAGGAGCGTCGGTTATTAAAGTACAGGGGCAATTCCGTCCGATAGGGGATATTAACTTTAATTCATTGGGAGAAGGCGTTCCCGTCGGCCCTTCGCAGATGATAGCCATCGATGCGGACGATACGGGCACATATCTTGCGCTCGATATGGTACGCTCCCGCATTTTTGCATACAATGAGGATCACCGGATGCTGTTTATCTTCGGCGGACGGGGAGAGCGCGCAGGGTATTTCGGGAATCCCATCGATGTCGCCTTTGTCGGCAAAAATATTCTTGTCCTCGACTCTTTGGCTCAATCTCTTGAATTGTTTGAACCGACGCTGTACGGAAAAGCAATTAACGATGCCTTAGCCTGTCAGCGTGCCTACCGCTATGACGACGCGATGGAGGCATGGCGTACCGCATTAAAGTATAACCATCACTTTACGCTTGCGTATGCGGGAATGGGCAGGTGCCTTTTGCGGCAAAAAAAATATGCGGAAGCGCTGGAGTACCTTAGGCTCGGATACGACCGCGAATATTACAGCAAAGCGTTTGAAAAAGTACGCAACCGAAACCTGCGCGCGTCGCTGCCGGTTGTGTTGTGGTGCGTTATTTTGTTCGCACTGCTGCGGCTGTTTTTGTTTATAGCCCGTAAAACCGGCATAACGGCCGCAATCGCAGGCAGCGCTTCTTTTGCGCCGGTCAAAGCAGGATTCGACTTTCTTTCGGCCCGGCTTAAAAAGCCGATTGAAGTATTTTGGTATTTTCCGTGGCGGATTATGGGCAGTCCTTTTAAAGGATTTGACGAAATGAAGTATGAAAAAAAAGGCAACTATGCGTTCGCCTTTTTTATCTTCGGTTTGTCTGCGCTCGTCAATATCATGGCTTCCACGTATAACGGCTTTATCATTAACTATAACAATCCGTATGGAATAAACAGCCTGTTCCTTGCAGCGGAAGTACTGTTTCCCATTCTTTTATTTATCACCAGCAACTGGAGTATTACCACGCTGCTTGACGGAAAAGGAAAGTACGGCGAAATCTTTTTAACCGTGATGTACGCGCTTTTTCCCGTGTGTCTGCTCAGACTGCTTTCAATCGTATTGAGTAACGTGCTTACACTTGAAGAAATGCCGATCAGTACGGCGCTGCTTTCGATAGCGGCCGTCGCTTTTGTACTGTACCTTTTTATCGGTCTTGCCGTTGTTCATCAGTATTCCTTTACCAAATGTCTGGTGTCGCTGCTTTTGACCGTCGTTGCAATGGGCATCATTACCTTTATTTTGATGCTGATGTTCTCTCTCGGTTCGGAAGTGGTACAGTTCGTCGTTACCGTTTCACGGGAATTATCGCTGAAATATTTTTAGAGGTTCACAAAGGAGGAGCGCCGGATGAAACGCACCTGTATTATACTGATATTCGCTGTCTTTTTTTACGCTGCGCTGCAAAGTCAAAGCGGTGCTGCCGGTAAGGAGGCTGAACGTGCGCGAAGAGACGCGCAAAGTGCCGCAGGGACGGCCGCCTTTTTGCGAACGCACCCCGATTACCGCGTAATGGCGGCAACCGATTCGCTTGCACTGCTTTTGAACGAGACTACTCTTGCAGTGGCGGTGATCGACCCCAAAAGCGGCGAAACGCTCGGCTCATCGGTTATGAACGGTGTACAGGGGAATACCGGCGTAAAAAACGTGCAAAAATCTGCGGCGGTGGTTACCTATCTTGCCGGCTCCGCCAATAAAAATATTGCATCACTGCATACGATGGATAGCTATTCGTTTTGCACGGAACTCAACAACTTTACCGTACGGGAAATACCGCAGGGCTTTGAGCTTGACTTGACGCTCGGTACAAATAAGCTCACTACGGACGATCTACCCAAAGTAATTCCGCTTCAAAAATACAACGAATTGCTGCTGCCCTATTTTTCTTCGCAAAACGATAAAATATTCCGCGAAGAATACCGGGTTGTAAACGATAAATACTGGCTGCGCATTAAAGATAAGGATATGGGCGATTTGAAACTTGAGTATCTGTATAAGCTCTTTTTTGAAAAATCGAAGTACACTCAAGCGGATGCCGAAGCCGATACAAAGGCGTTCGGCTATGTATCCGAGTACGCGCTGCCCCGTATTTCGCTGACCCTGCGCTATGAGCTTGACGGAGCCGATCTCGTGCTGACGGTACCGCTTTCCGAATTGAAGGCGAACCACGACGTACAGATGATCGAAGCCGCACCGTATTTTTTATCCGCCGGAGCGGAGGATTCAGGATATGTGGTGGTGCCTGACGGTTCGGGCGCTTTAATGTATTTTAATAACGGAAAAAAGAGCGCGACGGCATATCAGGCTCCGGTATTCGGCTCGGATATACTGAAAGATTTGTTTGTCTACAAGCAAAAAACTTTTAATATCACGCTGCCGGTATACGGGATAAAGAAAAACGACCGCGCGGTACTGGCCATTATCGAAAAAGGAGCGGAATTGGCGGAAATATATGCCGACGTATCGGGGCACGCCGATGAATTCAATAGAATCTCTTCACGTTTTATCTTACGGGATATTGAAAATGTGTTTCTTCACGGAACCGGTACGAGTACGCAGGCGCGCTGGTCGAATGATGTGTATACGGGTGATCTTGCGTTGCGGTATGTGTTTTTACGGGGCGAACAGGCGCAGTATGCGGGGATGGCCAAGCGGTATCAGCAGTATTTGATTGAGCATCAGGGCTTGAAAAAACAGGCGGCCGAAGCGCAGGCGCCGTTTTTTGCCGAATGTCTCGGCGCCATACGGAAATCGAAATTCTTTTTGGGGGTGAGTTATCCGTCAACGGTATGTGCGACGACTATTCCCGAAGGGGAAATGATCTACAACCGCTTGAGGGAAACCGGCGCGCAGAATATCAAGTTTTTTTTCAGCGGGCTGTATGAGGGGGGCGTAAAAAACGGGTCGCTGCGGAAGATAGCGCTTAACAGCGGGATGGGTTC
>CAUTRX010000176.1:0-3755 GCA_963540775.1 uncultured Treponema sp.
ACGCAAATGGTCAAGATACGAGCCGTCTTCGTAGTATCCCGAAGGAAATCCGTTTTCGGACAAAACGAGACTGTCCTCTATCGTTTGCAGCGTTATGGTTGAAGCGGAAGCTTGCTGCGCCAAATAGACGTATTCGTTATCTTCCAACAGAAGTCCTATTCCCAATGCGCTGATGGAACAGTCCACCCTGTTTGCCGCAACCTGCGTACGGTAGCCCTTGCCGTGAGTTGAAGCCGTGCCGATTGCCCCGCCGTGGAAGGGATCCGGCTGAAAAAAAACAACCGGAGCAATATAGCGCTGCTTTTGTTCTTCCGTCAAATCGTCGGATAAAAGTATCAATGTAGGTACTAAAGATTTGGGAATACCGATTTCCCACGTCCACCAGTTATCGGTTTGCGATTTTGCCGTATAACAGTACGAGGTAAGATAATCCAAAATATGTATTATATCGGAAAATAAAGCTTTATCCTTGTAATACGTGCCGCTGCGGCAAGCATAAGCGACCGTCATACTGTATAATTTTTGAAATGCGGACCTGAATTCCACCGCATCGTCTTCATATTTTGTTTGCGGATTCCCCTTTTTCCCGACATCATCCGGCCAAGGTATGGAATCACAGGAGTTTTTACCTTTGCATGCATAGGATTGCCATGCCTCATCCGCCGCTTTATCTATACGCTTCACCGCCTCCGCAACAACGGTATCTTTCATATCGAGAGAACCGCCGGCCAAACTTTCTTTCCAGCGGCGGCGAAGTTCGGCATATTGTTTTTTGCCGGCTTTCGGCAATTTTTCCGGCTCAACACCGCTGATGACAACTTTCCATGTTTTTATATGATCGTTGTTGTCCAAAGCCGCCACGGTTACAATACCTTTTTCTTTACCGCGTATAAAAGCCCCCTCGGGGGTAACTCTGATATCGACTAAGTGTTCGGCGGATGCAGTTCCGGGAACACGATGTTTATCGGATTCGCCTATTTGCAATTCACGCTTAATTTTATAAAATCCTACATTTTTCAAAAAATGCCCGTCGGAATCGGTGAAACCGCTCATCCACTCGGAAGGAATAAAGTCCGCAGGATTTGCTATAAAAACTTCACTGTCTTTACCGACTCGTAACATTCCGCTGTCATCGGAACCGTTTGTCATCTCTGTTTTACCTCGTGCAAAAATCGCTAACGAAACACATACATATAAACAAAGCATTTTTATTTTTTTCATTTATTAAACTCCCCTTTGTCTTACATATCCCACAATAAAAGGACGGACTGCCCGGAAAATACGATTCGGACAGTCCGCATTTTTCTTATTTTTTATAACTTATGTCGTATGCCTTTTGTAAAATAGCTATAGCTTCTTTTATGCCGCGCTTTTCAAGTTCCGCTTTGAATGCAGGATAATCTTTATCAAAGTCGGCCGCTCCCAAAATCCACGATTGGAATTTTTCATCCACGTAAGGTCTTATGGACGTCATGATTTTCTTATACTGCGCATCGTCTTCCGGTTTTACCTTCATAATAATACGCATATCGGCAAAGGGCGGTATTTTTTCCGGATACCATTCCGGATGTTTGGCATACAACGTTGCAACGGCTTTTGCTTCCGCCGACATAATCGATATTTCGTAATCGCCGTCCTGAACGGTACCGACACGGTACAAGGCGCCTATACTGCGCAAATATCCTACCGGTGTTTGTCCGGCATCTATAACGCTTTTTGTAAACTGCTTGTTACCCGAAGCATCGCGCGTGTATTCCTGACCTTCGACACCCCAGTTCATCAAATCGGCACCTTCCTGTGTAAAAAGAAAATCGAAGAATTTTATAAGTGTTACCGGATCTTTACACTGCGAAGAAATACCCCAGCCGGCTCCCGCGGTTCTTGCATCACGCAGAGCGATTTTTCCGTAGGGGTCTTTCGGCGGAGCCATACCTTCGATTTTAAAGCCGGGCACGTCTTTTGCCAATTTTGCATTATAATTGCCGGTGCTGACCCAATCGTGCGTAAAACCGCCCAAATTTCCGGAAAGCAAAATATCGCGGGATTTTGCACCGCGGGTAAAATATTCGGGGTCGATAAGGCCTTCTTTGTACCATTTGGCAAGCGTTTTTACACCCAAAGCGAATTCTTTTTCCATCGGGTCGAATACCATTTTGCCGTTACGCGCATAGAATTCGGTGCTCGTATCAAAAAGATTCAAATATTCGTCGGGCGCTTTGGTTCCGGCGCGGTCAAACAGCGGGATTTCGTCTTTTTTACCGTTTCCGTTCGGGTCCTTATTTCTGAATGCGGACAATACGGTATACAATTCATCGACGTTTGTAGGTACTTTAAGTCCCAATTTTTCAAGCCAATCGGTACGAATCCAGTAAAATTCGGAAAATTTGAGGGTTTGGTCTTTAGGAATAAAATAAATGTTGCCGTCCAAAGAATACGCGGTACTGGCAAAGCCGGGAACCGTATCTAAACGTTTTTGAATATTCGGCGCATGTTTTTTAATCAAATCGTTTAAAGGAATCAAGCCTCCGTCACGGCCGAGTTTTTCAAGATCGGCAATGCTGACGTACCCGATTACATCGGCGAGTTTGCCGGAAGACAACATCAGGTTGAAGGCTTCTTTTTCGTTCGAGTTTGCCTGACTGATAACGCTTTTCAGCGATACATTTGTCCGTTTTGCAACTTCCTGCCATACCTTCCATTCAGGATTAAAAACGATGTTGTTGAAATTCAAAAAAACCGTGAATTCAACGGGTTTTTCCGACACAACGGCAGAACCGGCGGAAGACATCGCCGCACCCGAAGCGCCTTTATCGGAGCCTCCCATTGCAAACATCGACAATACGGTGAACAACATAAAAACCGTAAGTACATTTTTTTTCATAGAATTATTCTCCTATAAAAAATCTCACGGAGAAAATCCGCCGGACGACGGACATCACGGCCGGCGCACAACGTGAACCGGCTGCAAATGGCGGTAATAGCGAAATTACCGCCATCCCTCCTCAAATTGTATGTGCAGGATCAATAAAAACATCAGCCTTTACGATCCGCATCATCCTTTATTCGCACCCAATGTAATACCGCTTCTAAAATATTTTTGCACATACGGATAGGCAATCAGCATGGGAACGACGGCAATAATAATAAGCGCATAGATCACCGTAATCGGAGACCATGTTGAATTTACCGTAACGATTTGTGCTTCGGTTTCGTTTGAAATTTTATTGACAATCAATTTTTTGAGCACCACTTGCAGCGGCATTTTGCTGTCGTCCGTAAGAAGGTTCATCGCCCAAAAATAGCCGTTCCACCGATTTACTCCGTAAAAAAGTCCCACCGTTGCGAGTGCGGGCTTGGAAAGGGGTAAATACACCTTTGTAAAAATAGTAAAATTGCCGGCACCGTCTATAAACGCGGCTTCTTCCAAAGAAGAAGGTACCTGCTCAAAAAAACTTTTCAAAATAATCAAATTGTATGTATTCAGTGCAAAACCGGCCAATATGGCAAATCGCGTATTGAGTAAATGATAATCGCGGAACGCCATATACAATGGAATAATACCGGCGCTGAACCACATGGTAAATACGACAAACAGCGTTAAATACTTGCGGCCGACCAAACGCCGCTTTGACAATGCATACGCCATAGTTGCCGTAAAAAACATATTGAATAAAACGCCGGCAAGCGTATAAAAAACGGTATTGGCGTACGCAAGCCAAATACTGTTTTTTAAAAACGCCTGCTTGTAACTGTCC
>CAUTRX010000177.1:0-3739 GCA_963540775.1 uncultured Treponema sp.
TTTTCCCATTCGGCGCTTAAATCTTCAATTTCGGCGACGATTATGCCGATTTGTTTTTGGACATCGGTACTGCGCTGCACATCGGAATATACTTCGGGTTTTGCAAGGTCGGCTTCAAGCGCCGCTTTTTCCGCCTCTTTTTGTGAAACCGCTTCCATCAGATTGGCCTCCCGTTTTTCGAGTTTACGCCGCTGCGATTGCAGTTTTTTTTGTTCGGCATAGCCGAGCGGAGCACTCTCGCTTTTTGCTCCGCCGGAAGCGGTAAAAACGGGAGTTTCGCCGGGCGCATTATGCCGCTGCGGGTTCTTCGCGCATTGTTCCATGTAGTAATTGTAGGGGCCGGGGTAGAGGCGGTATTGTCCTGCGCTCAATTCCAAAATACGCGTAGCAAGATTTTGCGTAAAACTGCGGTCGTGCGAAATAAAAACAAGTGTGCCGCCGAAATCGCGTAAAGCGCTCAAAAGTGCGTCTTTTGAATATATGTCCAAATGGTTTGTCGGCTCATCGAGAATCAAAAGATTGACCGGACGTAGCAACAGGCGCAAAAGAGCAAGTCTGCTTTTTTCGCCGCCGGAGAGTACGTTGACGGCTTTGTAAATATCGTCGCCGCGGAATAAAAAGGCGGCGAGCATATCGCGCAGGCGGGGCACAAGGTCGAGCGGCGCTTCGCTTTCAAGAAAATCGATAACCGAACCCTGTGCATTCAGTGTTTCCGCACTGTCTTGGCTGAAATAGCCGATGCTCACGTTTGCGCCCGGGCGGAGGCTTCCGCTGAAATCGCCGTCCTGCTGCGCGAGAATACGTAAGAGGGTTGTTTTTCCCGCACCGTTACGTCCCGTAACGACAAGACGATCCCCTTTTTCGAGCGTTAAGTCTATGTTTTGCAAAACACGGTGTTCTTTTTGTCCGCCGTCCGCGCACGTGTTTATATACGTTTTGCCGACTTTGTCGAGCGTTAAAACGATTTTACCCGAATGCGGTGCGCCCGGAAAAGAAAACCTGATTTTTTTTAACGCGTCGGGAATTTCTATGCGCTCGATTTTTTCGAGTTGTTTAATCCGTTCCTGAACTTGCGCGGCTTTCGACGCATTGTACCTGAAGCGGCGGATAAATTCTTCGGTTTTGCGTATTTTTTCCTGTTGAAGTTCGTAGCGGGCGGCAATGCCTTCCATTTCGGTTTTGCGTATCTTTTCGTACGTGCTGAAATTTCCCGCATAGCGGTGCAATTCCGCGTTAAAAAGTTCGTACACTTCGGTTACGCACGTATCCAAAAAATAGCGGTCGTGGCTGACGAGTAAAAATCCGCCCGCAAAGGTTTGTAAAAAATCTTCAAGCCATGTACGCGCTTCTATATCCAAATAGTTTGTCGGTTCGTCCAAAAGCAATATATCAGGATTTTGCAGCAACACTTTTGCAAGGGCAATGCGCATTTGCCAGCCGCCCGAAAAGGTTTCGGCGGGCGTATCAAAATCTGTCTGCTCAAACCCCAGCCCGGCAAGCACCTGTTCTATGCGCGTTTTGCGGAAGTACCATTTTGAATCGTTTAGAAAATCGGCTATGTGCTGATGACGTTCCAATAGCCGCGTTTGCACTTTATCGTCAAGATCGGGCTCTTTTAAGCGTTCGGCCAGCGCTTCCATTTCCGCATGCAGAGCGCGTCCTTCGTCGAATGCTTTGTCGGCTTCTTCGCGCACGGTTTTTCCGCTGTGCACAATGCCCGATTGGGGCAAGTACACGACGCGGCATTCTTTTTGAACCGTTCTTTCGCCCGAATCGGTGTCGATAAGGCCGGCCGCAATTTTCATAAGGGTTGATTTACCGCAGCCGTTTGTTCCGGCGAGGGCGGCGCGGCTTTTTGTATGTAAATTCAGCGTAACGTTTTTTAAGATTTCTCTGGCGCCGAATTTTAACCCGACATCGGATAATTGCAAAAAAGACATTCGCGTTACTGGTTTGCAAAAAACAAAACGAGCGGGTCGCTGCTGCGCGAAGACACGGTATTTTTTTGAATGTCTCCGTTGGGGATATGCTCCAACCGCAAACCGTTTTTTTCGGCTTTGTACAAAAAGTTTACTTCGGTTTGTTCGTTAGAAAACAAAAAGGTCAATACGCCGTCGAATTGCCGCTCGAGGCTGCGCGAAATAAAATACTTTATTTCGGCAGTGCCCAAACTTGTCGGCGAACGAGCTGACGATTGCGGCAAGACTCCTGCCGACACCAACAGGCCGAAACCCGACCACGTAAAACTTTGGTCTTCATAAAAGGTTAAAGCGCCGTAATTGGAGCTGATAAAGCTGTTGCCGCGCGTTATGAGTGCGGTATAGCGGTTTGTGCGGCGGCTGCGTTCAAACGCGGTTAATGCACCGACGGCTTCGGCTGCGGCGGTACAGTTGTCGCTGCCGTCCGCTTCCGCAGCAAAAACGGAAGAGGCGCTGCCGTCCTGCACGCCGTCTTCGCCGGCGTTTTCTTGAGCGGGGGCGGCGCGCGCGGCTAAAAATTGCGGTATACCGCTTTTTTGCAAACTGATAAAACCGTAAGAAACGGGTAAACCGTTTTCCCCGACGTATTGTACGGTAATGCTGTCCGTATCCCGTATTTTGAGCGTGAGCGGGCTGCCGGTAAAAAGATAGGTGTTCGAGCCGCTTTTTTCCGTTCCCAGATAGGGGAACGAAAGGTGCACATCTTCGGTGTTCAAGCGGATAAGCCCCGTGCGGCTTCCCGTGTCGAAGCCGTATTCGGGATGTATGCGCTCCAAGTCGATGGTGTCCTTGTCTACAAGGCTTTTATAAAAATCGGGCACCCAGCATCGGGTTAAAACGGCTTCCAACAACGCATCTTTTTCCGCTATGTGCGGTTTTTTGCCGCCCGTGCCGTCGGTTTCGTCAAAGATACGCAAGTTGTACGAAAAACACCAGCCCTGCGATCCGTCTTGCGTCAGCACTTTAAGCCAGTCGCCCGCAAGCGCCTTTTTCCCCGCCACGACTTCCTGCCCTTCGCCTTTATAAAGGATTTTTATAGTTTCGTCGAGGCGAAGGCGGTACACTTGTTTTGCCGTGTTGACCGGTTCGGTACGGATGGGAAGCCCGTCTATGGCGGCGCGGGCATATTGGCGGCGGTAGGCGGCATAGCGCAATGCGGTTTTATGCGCTTTGCTTTTTGACTGCGGTTCGCTTACTTGCCACAGCGGAACTTCCGCTTTGTAGTTTTCGCCCGGAATGCCGATTATATATACTTTGTTTATATTTGAACGGACGTATACGGGAACGATATCGCCGTCGCTGAGTTTATGTTCGGGAATCGACCACAGCACTACCGCGTAGCCTATTTTGCCGCTGCAGCCTGCGGCACAAAAAAGCACGAAGAAAAACAGCATAATGCGTACATACTTCATGAATAAAGCATAGCATAACGGCTGAATATTCGCAAGACAACGGCCGCGCAGCGGCTGCACTCAGTCGACACGCATGCCGGACACTCCGTCCTTATGTAGACGGACACCGCGTAATTACCGCATACCGCACGTAAATTATCAATTACCCTACACCTTCCACGCAGCTGCGGTTTCCCGCATACCGACAAAGTGCGCATAAATACCGTCTTGCTGTACGAGCTCGGCATGTGTACCGTGCTGGACGATACTGCCCTTATCCATGACGAATATTTGATCGGCATTTTTAATAGTCGAAAGCCGATGCGCGATGATGATTGCGGTTTTGTTTTTCAACAGTTCATCGAGGGC
>CAUTRX010000178.1:0-3710 GCA_963540775.1 uncultured Treponema sp.
GGGTTAAAAGTTCTTAATCAAAAATTCGACCCCTATTTGAACATAGATCCGGGCACGTTAAATCCGTATGAACACGGAGAAGTGTTCGTTACCGACGACGGGGCCGAAACCGACCTTGATTTGGGGCATTACGAGCGTTTTACCGATGTCAGTTTATCCAAAAGAAGCAGCACAAGCGCCGGAAAAGTGTATCTTTCCGTATTAAATACCGAACGCGAAGGCGGCTATAACGGAAAAACCGTGCAGGTAATTCCGAATGTAACCGACGAAATTCGCACGAGAATGATGGCCGCCGCACAAGAAAACGAAGTCGATGTCGTTATTACGGAGGTCGGCGGTACGGTCGGCGACATAGAATCCCTTCCCTTCATAGAAGCAATCAGGCAAATAAAATACGAAGTCGGTTTTGAAAATTGCGCATACGTACATTTAACGCTTATGCCGTATATGAAAAAAGCGCAGGAATTAAAAACAAAGCCCACCCAGCACAGCGTAAAAGATTTGCAGGGCTTGGGGATTCAGCCGGATGTCATTATGCTTAGAAGCGACATGCCCATCGATTGTGCAACAAAAGAAAAATTGGCTTTGTTTTGCAATGTTCCCAACGAGGCAATCATTCAAAACCTGAATGCAAAATCGATTTATGAAGTACCCCTTATGCTTGAAGACGAAGGTTTGGGAAACGCCGTTTGCAAAGCCCTGCATATCGATTGCCGTCAAAGCGATTTAACCGATTGGAAAAAAATCGTGCAGCGTCTGCACAATCCCGGACGGACTGTAAAAATCGCCTTGGTCGGAAAATACATTGAATTACATGATGCCTATCTTTCCGTTGCCGAATCATTAATTCATGCAGGTATTCACCACGACAGCGCGGTTGAAATAGAATGGGTGAATTCGGAAAGCATAACCGATTTACAAACCGCCGGCGAAAAACTGAAGGATGCAGGCGGCATCATTTTGCCCGGTGGTTTCGGCACAAGGGGCGTTGAAGGAATGATTATAGCCGCTCAATATGCGCGCGAAAATAAAATTCCTTTTTTCGGCATTTGCCTCGGTATGCACATATGCGTTATAGAGTATGCGCGCAATGTGTTGGGCTTAAAGGATGCCGATTCAACCGAAATGAATCAAAACACGGGCTGCCCGGTCATCACCCTTATGAGCGATAAAGTCGGTACCGAAGTTCCCGGCGGCCTTATGGGCGGAACTTTACGTTTGGGAAAATACGAATGCAGCCTTAGCGCGGGTTCTTTAGCGTACAAAGCGTACGGCGAAAAAAAGATATGGGAACGCCACCGGCACCGCTATGAGTTTAACAATGATTTTAAAGACCGCTTTGAAAAAGGCGGTTTAAAAATAAGCGGCATGAATGAACAGCGCGGTTTGGTTGAAATTGTCGAATTGGATACCGAAAAACATCCCTGGATGCTTGCAGGACAATTTCACCCCGAATTCAAATCGCGCCCGAACAGAGCTCATCCTTTGTTCAGGGATTTTATCGGAGCCGCCATCGCACAAAGCGGTTCTGCAAAAAACTGAAGTGTACGGCCTCACCGCCGATTTTTCGGTTTTCGGCCGTACAAAAAACATCGCATTTCAAGGTGCCCTGTTCAGAAACGGAAGTTTCCGAACAGGTTTAGTATATTAATAATAAACAAGGAGAAACTTATGCATGAACATATAAAAGTACTCGACTTCGGCAGTCAATATGCACATTTGATAACGAAACGCCTTCGCCTTTCGGGCTACTATGCGGAAATTGCCTCCCCCGACGTATCCGCCGATTCTTTTGAACACACGCGTGGCATTATTTTATCCGGCGGCCCGGCTTCCGTTTACGAAAAAGATATTCCCGAATTCAATGCGGCGATTTTCGATTTGAATATTCCGATACTGGGTCTTTGCTACGGGCACCAGCTTATGTGTAAGCACTACGGCGGCACCGTGCAAAAGGCCGAAACGGGAGAATTCGGCATAGCTTCCCTACTCGCCAGCAACCAACCGATATCCCCACTTTTTGAAAATATCGACTTTCCTTCTCAAGTGTGGATGAGCCATCAGGATGAAGTAAGCGTTTTGCCGCCCGGATTTGAATGTACCGCATACACGGCAAACTGTGCCTATGCGGCGGTTCAAAACCTTAAACAAAAACGTTTCGGTGTACAGTTCCATGCAGAAGTAAAAGACACCGTCAAAGGAATAGAAATTTTAGATAATTTTGCGCGCTTTTGCGGCATGGAAAAAAAACGGAACACGGATGCGCTTCTTAACGAAATTATAGAAGATATTCGGCACAGCGCGCAAAACCGCTCGGTACTGCTCTTTTTATCGGGCGGAGTTGATTCAAGCGTAGCCTTTGCCCTTTTAAACAAAGCGCTCGGTACGGATCGGGTAAAAGGACTGCATATAGACAACGGTTTTATGCGCAAAAACGAAAGTGCCTTTATCGCCGAACGGTACCGTTCATTCGGATTTACAAACTTTATTGTCGAAGATGCTTCGGAGCGCTTTTTGCAAGCTGTGTACCGTGAAACCGACCCGCAAAAAAAACGCCTGGCGGTCGGCGAAACCTTTATCAAAGTACGCGACGAAGTGGCGGCAAAATACGGTTTGGATTCGGATAATTGGCTTTTAGCGCAAGGAACGCTTTACCCCGATATTATAGAATCCGGCGGTACGAAAAATGCGCGTGTGATAAAAACCCACCACAACCGCGTTGCCGGCATTCAGGAACTGATTGAAAAGGGTTTGATTATCGAACCGCTAAAAGACTTGTATAAAGATGAGGTGCGCATTATCGGAAAACAGCTCGGCCTTCCCGACAATTTGATTATGCGCCACCCCTTCCCCGGTCCCGGTCTTTCGATAAATGTGTTGGCAAGCACGGGAAAACTCGACAATCCGACCGAATTCAAGGAAGCCCTTTCCGAAACGGCCGCCGTCCTTACTGAACTGAAACGGCGCGCCTCCGACTCCCCGGCTTCAACGGTTGCCGCGTCAATCGCTTGTGTAGAACGCATCGGTGTTTTGCCCGTAAAGTCGGTCGGCGTACAGGGAGATTGCCGCACTTACCGCTTTCCTGCGGTTTTATACACCGCCTGCGAAGACAAATATGCGGATAAAAAAGAGTGCTTACAAAGAATACAGGAAGTTTTTATCGCCACATCCGGTTTATGGGCGGATTTTGAACATATATCCTCGGAATTGACAAACTCGTGCTCAAAGATAAACCGTACGGTCTGGGCACTCTACGAAAAAAAAGGCTGCCGCCTCATTGAAGGTTATTGCGACAAGGAACGCCTCGATCACATACGCGAAGCCGATAATGTAATGATGGATGAACTGCGCAGATCTTCATGGTACACAAAGATATTCCAGCACTTAACGATAAACCTTCCCTATGCGGTAAAAGGCGGACACTGCTCCATTGTCCTCCGGCCTGTCGTATCCGAAGATGTGATGACTGCACGTTTTGCCCACCTTGTACCGCATGTTCTGCTTGCCGCCCTTGAGCGGATAATGAACTTTGACTTTATCGACGCGGTCTACTACGACATCACCAACAAACCGCCGGCCACCTTCGGCTGGGAATAGCGGGCACGGTTCTTTGCCGAGTAAAACCGGAAACAAAGGAGTTATTATGAAAGAAATTATCGAATACGACGATTTTGCAAAATTGGATATGAGAGCGGGAACGGTTTTATCCT
>CAUTRX010000179.1:0-3701 GCA_963540775.1 uncultured Treponema sp.
GTAAAGCCGCGCTTGCCGAAGAAAAGCGTTTTTTGTACAATGAATGGGTTATGGAAGAAGCGCATAAATTCGCCGGTACGAAAATATACGATGCATTGACCGGTGTTGCAGCATTGTATGCCGACATAGATAAAAGTCAAAAAAGCTGGAAGCGCCATACGCCTGCTCCCTGTCCGGACGGCTGCGGCCGTTGCTGCGAGCACTTTGAGCCTGATGTATACGAATATGAGGCGCTCTATCTTGCCGCATGGCTGCTCGAACATAAAAGCGAAACGGCCGAGCGAATCAGACTGCATGGTGCGCAAGATTCGTTAAACAACGATGACGGCTGTCTTCTGTTTGATCCGGGTAAGCCGTATCATTGTACCGCTTACGAAAGCCGCTGTCTTATTTGCAGGTTGTTTGCGCACTCGGGAACCCGCGGCAAAGATATGCGCTTGCATTGGAAACCCTGCAAATTTGCCGGAGGGCCGCACGCCGGGCGCGAATACGGCGAGGATGAATTGAATGAGCTTTTCGCTGTGCTTCCGCCGGATATGGCGCAGGCGGCGGCACGCTTAATAGCGCTCAATCCCGAAGATACCGAACCTAAACCCCTACGGCTGGCGCTTCCTGCGGCAATCGAAAAAATCAAGCTTATTTTGCGCTTTTTAACGCCGCCCGAACCGAATTCTCCCGAACCCGATATGCCTTCTCCTTGCCCGCTCAGCGCATAGTCGGGTGATTCGGCATAGACGGCTCGGACTGAATGTACCGTTGACTTTTGGAAAGTTCTTTATTCTTTCGTTTTCGATTTCTTTTTCAAAGGGCGCGCGTAGATTTCTTTGGATAAGATTCCTTCAATTTTGACCCCCGCGACTTCGTAGGCGGAGACGGCAAAATAATAGATTTTTCCGTTTTTTAAACCCGATAAGCGCAATGACAATTTTTGTCCCGCGTCGATGGGGGAAGCGCCTTCAAATGCCTGCTGTCCCAGATACTCGCCGGGTTTTTCCCCGTAATAAACCATGTACCCGGAAACGGCGGTTCCGGCCGACGCTATCCACGAAATATCGGCATATCCGTCGCCGGCTTCGGCAAAAAGGCGCACCGGCGGCAGCGGAGGGTCTTTTTCTTTGTAGCTGATCGTAATTTCCGTTACGGACGGTGTTTTGGTACCGGCTCCGTCGGTATACAGCGATGCGGCAACCTGCAGCCATACGCCGCCTATTCCCTGTATTTTTGCGCCGTTTTCGGCTGGTGTCCATTCGGGGGCGCTTTCCGTCCACGTGTGGTAATTGTCGCCGGCCCGAACAAAAAATTGCACGTCGGTTTGTTCGGGAATGTCCGTAAGCGCGTGCACGCCCGTTATCACGGTACCGGGCGGAAAGGGGCCTAAGGGGCGGCTTTCGAAATAAGCGCCGTTGGGGTTAAAAAGCGGGAGACGGTAATCGGGGGCGGCAACCGTTTTGCGCAGACAAAACTCATCGATAAGGCCGGTGAACGCCGGGCAAATTTCCATTTCGGCCGGAACGCCCAAAACGGGAATAAAAACGGTTCCGGAAGATTTTCCGCTTGAAGTTGTATAGCAAAGCGCTTCGGTTTTTCCGTTTATGCGGTATTCCAGCAAGCCCGTTCCTTCGTCGAACGTTAAGGTGTGAAAAGCCCATACATTCGGAATAACCGAATTTTTTCCCGTAAGCGTTACATCTTTCAGCGAATTTGCGGAAGAAAACACATTGGTAAAAGCCCATTCGATTTTATTATTGAAAAAGGCTGCGGCAATCATCTGATATTCGGGGGCGCCGTCAATGTTGCGCGAAGAACGCCACGAAAAAACGGATTCTCCGTTTTCGGTTAAAGCGGGCTTCAGCCAAAAGGACAGGGTAAAAGAACCGATCGGTCCCGATCGTCCGAAAATACTTTTCGAGCCGCCTTTCAGCGTCAATCCTTTTTGCGCCCCCTTGCCAAGTGCGGCGTATTTGCCCATAATGGCATCGGGTATTGCATTGAGAGCTGAAGATACAAGCGTGTAATTTTCGCACAGGTCGGATAATCGACCGTCTTCGAAATTCAGCAATAAATCGGTGTCGGGCGTTACGGAAGCAGCGGCGCCGGCAATGCACAGCGCTTCTTTACCGAACCGACCGGAGGTTTTTGCAATATGGTCGGAACGCAAAAACGCAGGCCAGCCCTTATCGCCGCCCAGCGTCATTTTTTTTTCGACGGCACACAACAGCGCGGTTAAAAACGGAAAAAACAGCAGGACTAAAATATGTTTTTTGTATATCATAAGAGATTCTTACATGACGGTTCAGAATGAAAACAAACACAACGCAATACAAAATACTTCACGATACGGCCGTTAGCGCACCCCGTTCCAGCGGTGTATACCTGTGGAAGGATTCCGACGGAAATATTTTATACATCGGTAAAGCAAAAAATCTGAAAAACCGCTTATCCTCCTATTTTTCCGGGCAAAAAGATATTAAAACCCGCATTTTAGTGTTGAAAGCTTCTTCCATTGAGTATATCACGACGGACAATGAATATGAAGCCCTTATTTTGGAAAATACGCTTATAAAGCGGCATCATCCGCGTTACAATATAGATTTAAAAGACGATAAGTCTTATCCCGTCGCCCGTATTACCAATGAAGTATTTCCGCGGATTATAAAAACCCGCAGAATTATACAGGACGGCTCTCTGTATTACGGCCCTTTTCCCAACGCGGGAGCACTCACTACCTTTATAGATACACTTACCGGCCTGTATCCCGTACGTCAGTGTAAAAAAATGCCCAACAGACGCAATCCCTGTATGTACTATCATATAGGCCGCTGTGCCGCCCCTTGTTGCGGAAAAATCGACACACAATCCTATACATCTATTATCGATGAAATCAGAAGTTTTCTTGAAGAAAAAATAGAAACGGCAGTCGGAAAACTTGAAGCAAAAATGACTGCGGCGGCAAAAAAACTTGAATTTGAAAAGGCCGGGCGCTGCCGCGATTGTCTTGCGGCATTAAAAACCCTGCGCATTCAAAACGCGGTTGTCGACTTTAACCCCGAAAGCCGCGATTACATCGGTTTTTACGCCGAAGGCACTTTTGTCAGTTTTGCCGTATTAAAAATGCGTTCCGGCAAATTGGTTATGCGCGATTTGTTCCGCACCCGCAGTCTTAAAGAAGATGAAGAGTTAATGTGCGAATTCATGAGCGCCTATTACAGCGAGGCGGCGCTGATTCCGCCGAAAATCTTTGTGCGCAATAAAGCGGGCTTGGATTTAATGCAAAAGTGGTTGTTCGAAAACTTCGGTATTCGTACCGAAATATGCACACCCGAAGATACGTCCGCCTTTGCCCGCCACGATGCCGCATTGAACATGGCCGTTCACAACGCAAAAGAAGACATAATCCGCCGTATGAGAGAACGCGGCGATACCCCCGCTTTGGAAGAGCTGAAAAAGTTGATACATTCCGATACGCTTCCCATGCGTATTGAAGGCTTTGACATTGCGCATTTGTCGGGAAAATTTCCGATTGCAAGTCTTATCAGCTTTTACAACGGTAATCCCGACAAAAAGAATTACCGTATGTTTCGCCTCAAGTCGCTGGACGGGCGCATAGACGATTTTGAATCCATGCGCGAGGCGGTAAGCCGACGGTATACGCGGCTTTTAAACGAACACGCCGAAATGCCCGACCTTATTTTGATAGACGG
>CAUTRX010000180.1:0-3701 GCA_963540775.1 uncultured Treponema sp.
TAATTATGCCTAGTATAATTTTAAAATTCCGGAAACCGTAGAGCTTCCCTAACGGCAGGTTTGGCAGTAAAAATATTTCCGGCTGGAAATTCCTCGTTGTGCTTGACAAATCCGTTCGACATATGATATATTGCGGCAATTTGAACGTAACGAGGAACCGATGGGTTTTTACACTTTCCAAAATAAGTATCTGCTCCGCTGCCTGCGGTGTTTTAGCCGGGCGTTTCAACTGTTCCGGTTTGATTCCGTATCGGGGCGGCGCATTTTTTGTACGGGTACCGTTTTTTTTAATCAGGCGGTATCCTTTTTTTTGCCCGTGTTCCGTACCGGTTTGTATGTAAACTGCAAGCGTTTCCGTTTTTCGGAAGCGCTTTTTTTTCGCCCTGCGCACTTGCCGCACTTCGCACACAAGTTGCAGCTTAAGCGGCTTTTTATATCGGAGGTTTTATGATAAACGGAAAAAAGGACATTATTTCGATGAACGATTTAAGCGCTGAAGAGATTATGCTCATTTTGCGCAAAGCATCGGATTTGGAAAACTGTACGCAAGCGGACAAACTGCCGCTTATGCACGGCAAAATAGTTGCCACCATGTTTTATGAACCGAGTACGCGCACCAAGCTGTCTTTTGAATCGGCAGCAATGCGGCTGGGGGCACAAATCCTGTATTTTGATGCCGATCATTCATCGGTAAAAAAAGGCGAATCTTTTAGCGACACTATTAAAATGATTGAATCCTATTCGGATATTATCGTTATACGTCATCCGCAAGACGGAGCCGCTCGCCTTGCCGCTTCGGTGTCGCAAAAACCGGTGTTGAATGCCGGCGACGGTTCGAATCAGCATCCCAGTCAAACGCTTTTGGATTTGTACACCATTCTCAAAGAGAAGGGCAGTTTGCAAAACCTGCACATCGCTTTTGCGGGAGATTTAAAATACGGCAGAACGGTTCATTCACTCGTAAAAGCGCTTAAACATTTTAAGCCGACCATTTATTTTATTTCGCCGCCTTCGCTTGCCATGCCGTCTTATTTGACAGCCGATTTGGAAGATGCGGGAATAACCTACTGCGAAACGGAGTATTTTGAAGATTGTTTGGATAAACTCGACGTGTTTTATATGACGCGCATTCAGCGTGAACGTTTTCCCGATCCGCAAGAATACGAAAAAGTCAACGGTGTGTACATTATCAACCGCGCAAACATAGAGGGCAAATGTAAAGACGATATGATTATCATGCACCCGCTTCCCCGCGTCAACGAAATTGCCGCCGATTTGGACGAAACCAAGTACGCTCGCTACTTTGAACAGGCGCGCAACGGTATTCCGGTGCGTCAGGCAATGATGCTGCTGTCGCTTGAAAACGCAAAAACAGGAGAATAATATGGAATTGCAAATTACCGCTTTGGAAAAAGGAATTGTCATCGACCATTTGCCGTCGGAACGTACTTTCGCCGTCGTAAAATTGCTTAGATTGAAAAATCACGGCGACGTGGTAACGGTTGCTTCAAATTTAACCAGCCGCGTGATGGGAAAAAAAGGCTTGATTAAAATTGCGGGAAAAACGCTTTCCGATTCCGAATTGGCAAAAATATCGCTTCTTGCTCCGAACGCGACGGTCAATATCATCGAAAACGGCGCCGTCGTAAAAAAAATACCGCTTGAACTTCCCGAAGTGGTAGAAGAATCCGTGCACTGCGAAAATCCCAAGTGCATTTCGAATAACGAAGCTATTGTGTCGCGATTTGAAAAAGTCGCTTTGCACGGCGAAAATGCGTATAAGTGTACCTACTGTGAGCGGGTTGTACCGGCAAGCGCTTTAACACTGAATTTATAAGCATATGCCGTATACATCTACACAAAAAAATGCATGTACGCATGCGGGTGAAGTCGCTCAAACGGGTATGCAGCGCTGTTTTGAAATTGCCGAAATCGTTGCAAACGAACATACAGGAGAAGGTATCTACCGCCTTACGCTCAAAGTGCCCCATATCGCTTCGGGATGTGTACTTCCGTCTGCGGGACAGTTTTATATGATTTCGCTTAATGCGGGAGAGCATATTTTGCCGCGCCCTTTGAGTGTTCATGCGTTCGACGAGGTTTCGGGTACGCTTTCATTTTTGTATAAAACTGCGGGGAAGGGTACGCGCTTGTTGTCCCGCTGCAAAGCGGCAGAATCGGTGCAATTGCACGGACCTTTGGGATGCGGTTTTTATATTCCCGAATCCTCCGGTGTCCATGTGCTTATCGGAGGAGGTATCGGCCTTGCGCCTTTGGGATTGCTGGCAAAACACATTCTTGCTTCCCGCTCGGGAGCTTCGGTGGTTTTTATCGCCGGCGGAAGAGACAGAGGCATTCGGAATGTGATTGAGCGGCTTGCACTCGATTCTTCCGTCCGTTTGCTTGTGTGTACCGACGACGGAAGCGAAGGTATGCGCGGCAATGCTGCCGATATGCTCGCGTCATATCTTAACGAGCGGAAAATACAAAGTGCCGATTCACCCGTCGCTATGCTGTATGCGTGCGGTCCGAATATACTTTTGAGTAAAATAAACGCTTTAGCCGCCGCGCACGATATTCCCTGTCAAGTGTCTTTGGAGCACCGCATGGCGTGCGGGGTAAAAGCGTGCATGGGCTGTTCCGTACAAACGCTTTCGGGCATAAAAAAAGTGTGCGCGGACGGGCCGGTGTTTGATGCATACTTATTACGGACGGGCGAAAAAAGCTTATGAATGTGTTGGATACATACTTGTGCGGAATACACTTACACAGTCCGCTGATGAGCGCAAGCGGTTGTTTCGGCTACGGTACCGAATACGCGGACGTCTTTGATCCGAATATACTCGGGGCTGCGGTATTGAAGGGGGTAACGCTTGAAAGCCGCACGGGTAATGAAGGGGTGCGCATTGCCGAAACGGCTTCCGGTATGCTTAACTGCGTCGGTTTGGAAAATCCGGGTTTTGACGTTTTTGTAAAGGATATTTTGCCTTCCGTGCGGCGTAGCGTACATATTCCGCTTATTGCAAACATAAACGGAAAAACGGTTGAAGAATACGAACAGCTTGCCGCCTGTTTTGAAGATGTTCCCGACATTGCGGCACTCGAATTGAACATATCCTGTCCGAATGTCAAAGAAGGCGGCATGGCGTTCGGTACAAACCCCGCCGAAACCGCGCGTACGATACGCCGTGTCAAAGCGGTGTGCACAAAGCCGCTTATCGTAAAACTGTCGCCGAACGTAACCGATATCCGTATTATTGCGCAGGCGGCCGAAGATGAGGGAGCCGATGCTCTGTCGCTTATCAATACGATTGCGGGAATGGCAATAGATACGGCCTCTCAAAAGCCGCTTTTGGGAAACGTGTACGGCGGACTTTCAGGGCCGGCGGTAAAACCCGTTGCACTGAAAATGGTGTACGATGTGGCGCAGCACAGCGCTTTACCGATTATCGGTATGGGAGGCATTCAAAATGCGCACGATGCTGTGGAGTTTATTCTTGCGGGAGCGTCCGCGCTTGCAATCGGTTCTGCTTTTTTTAAAAATCCGCTTGCCGCTTGCGAAATCGGTGAAGGAATACGCCGTTATCTTACGGAACGCGGCATCGGCCTTTTTGAACTTATCGGAAAAAGTCATCCCGATGACGGGGTTTCCTATCGGGAACGGTTAAAAAAAACAGCTCATGTATTGTAATCGTAAGGAG
>CAUTRX010000181.1:0-3697 GCA_963540775.1 uncultured Treponema sp.
CGGAGTCGTGTGTACACGACTCCGTTTCCGCTGCGGCACAGCAAGGCGTTTCAGCGTCATGTTCAGTATGTTCTGCGTGTTGTTTTTTTTGTCTAATTATATTTTCGGCTTTTTCAAGTAAACTGCGTTTCGGTTTTATAGCTTCGATTGTTTCATTTTCCGCAGCCGTTTCCCGTTCATCCGCGTTTTTTTCTTCGGCCGGCTCATCGCCCGCTTGCGTTTCACAGGGGGCAGCCGGTTCATTTTGAATGTGCAGTACTGATGCAATACGTTCACACACCTGTTCATCCTGAACGGAACCGATGATGTGTACGCCTAAATGTTCGGCTTTTTTTACTTCATCTTCGGAAAGATGTTCCGCCGCAAGAAAAACAGTCGGCAAAGCAGGGTATATGCCCGATCGTATATGTTCGACAAGAATTTTCCAATGACGCGGATAATCGCAGCCGTTGATAAATACGACATGCGGTGCTATTTCTTCCAAATTATCCATAGCCTTTAAAAGCCAGCGGTAGCACAGCGTGTCGTATCCGTTTTTTTCAAAAAAAGCGGAACAGGCTCCGAGCATCTCGCAAGATTCGGAAATCAACAGAGCCTTCATTCCGTCCCCAAATTATCAACGGTGTAATCGTATATTTGCCATATACCGTCGCGCAAACGGACAAAGTACGTATAGCGCTTTTTTTCTTTAAAGGTCGGATATTTGAACCATTCCAAAACGGTAACCGTTCCTTCGTTTTTCGTATAGGTTGTTTTTTCAATGCTGAATAATTCGGGAATTGCGGCGATGTCGGAATCAATGCGGTCGCTTGATAAAATCTTTTTAAAGTTTTCCAGCATGGTAATGCGTTCCTGTTCCGAAGCGGCGGCGTATTTTCGCTTATTCATTTGATTTTTGGTGTAAATCGATTCCACATCCATGTAGAGAAAAAACTGATCCCACAAACTTCGTTGACGTGCGATAATCGTTTGTTCAATTATTTTGTCGGGAGATATGTTTTCGGGTTTTAAAATCACGCCGCGCTCGTAATCCATCGGTATGGAAACGGACGAACCGATTCCCGGATCGGGGTTGATTTCGATGCTCAAACGGTTGGAAACCAAGGCATTGTGTTTTGATTTATACAATTCAGGATAAAAACTCAGTTCAAAGTAATAGATTGAAGGCTGATTGATAACCAAAAAATCTTTTAAGTTGACAATGAAAGCGTATTCTTCTTCCGGTTCCAGCGCCAATTCACGGAAGTAAATGCTTTGGCTGGTAGTACGCTTGCGGACGAGGGTGTCGGTTTGTTCCAATTTGACGTTGCGCGCATTAAAGGCAGCAAAATCCACACTGAATGCACGGTCATCCGCCAATTTAAAGCGCAATGTATTTTGCCCCTTATTTACGATACTGACATGGACATTCACGGGGTTTGTTTCCGTATTTCCCGGATAATACATTGTTTTATCGTACAGCTTAATCGAAACCTGCGCGGCGGAATCGGTTCCGGCGTTCATCATCGATTGCATCGACTGCGTCTCCCGCATCATCATCGACTGCTGTGCATAAAGGCTCTGGGCAAAAACAACAAAAACCGCTATAATATGTACAAGAATACGTTTCACGACCTGTTCTCCATAAAAAAAATCCGTCGGGTGTCTGTTTTTAAAGACACTTACATTATACTATCGGACATAATACATGAATTCGTTACATCATATCATACATTCTTCAAAAAATATACAGCAGATTATGCTGAATTTAAAAAAAGACAGTGAAGCGTATCCGTTTGAAATTGAAGGCGCGCAAAAGGGCTTGTACGCTTTTTTTACTGCCGAATTTATACGCAGCACCGCGCAAAGTTCCGCGGCACATGTTTTTTTTCTCGTTGTCCCGGAAGAAAAAGACGCAAAGGATTTATTGATCGATTTACACAGCGTCTTTTCAGACAAAAACGGAAGCGTTTATGCGGATATACATTATCTTCCGTGGTGGGGGACTCTTCCGTACCGGGCGGCGGCAAAGGGTGCGCGTGTTTTCGGCGAACGCGCATGTGTTTTGGCAAAAATGTTGACAACCATGCCGGAAACCGCGGCTGAAGAAAAAAACGTCCGGCAACAGGCAGTCCGTCCTGCAATCTTTGTGATGACCCGGCGCGCTTTTTTAACCCCCGTGCCGCCGCGCTCCTATACGCAAAATCTGTTGTTTTCGCTGTGTGTCGGACACAGTTTTGATCCTGCCGCCTTAGCCGACCGTCTTATTGTACAAGGATACATACGAGTTCCGCGCGTAACGCTCAGAGGCGAGTTTGCCCTGCGCGGCGAAGTATTCGACATCTTTATGCCCGGCGAAGATTTTCCCTGCCGCATCGTATTCGACTTTGACCGTGTAGAAAGCATACGTGTATTTGACTGCGAAAGTCAAACTTCGATAGAAAAACGTGAAAGTCTACTCATCTATCCTATGAAAGAAACCGTGTGGACGGACGATTTAATTCAGAATTTGGAAACAAAACTTGTTGCGCAGACAACGGGTATTTCCTGCGATTATTTGATTGAAGAATTGATACATACGCGCGAAGCCGAAGGTGAAGAATTTTTTTATCCTATCGTTCATACCGAAGCGGGAAAAACACCCGCTTCGGTCATCGACTATGCGTCAAAAGATACGACGATTTTCTTTTTCGATTACGACCGCCAGTTAAATTCGGTTGAAAATCTGGACAAAGAATACGCGGTTTTGTACAAAAAAGCGTGTTCCGCTTTTCCCGATCGTTATTTGCCGCCGCCTGAAACGCAGCTTTTGCGTTTTGAAAATACCGTTTGCGCACACAAAAAACGCTTGCTGTTCCGCACGATTCATGCAGGACATACGGGCGAAAATGCCCCGCTCAAAATTGAATGCGATCCGCCGCGGAGTTTTTTCGGCAATATCAATTATCTAAAAGAAAGTTTGGATTCTCTTCAAAAAGACGGCTGGCGTATTTTTATCTATGCCGACAGTGAAAATCAAGCTTTAAGAATTGGAGAACTTTTAAAAGATTTTCCCCAACTCGTTATCGTACCGCTTCAAATATCTTCAGGCTTTGCCCTTGCGGATGTAAAAACCGCAATTATTCAGGAAAACGAAATATTCGGCAGACGCAAACAGGCGCCCAAATCGATAAAACAGGCAAAAAGCGCGGTGCTGGATACCTTTGTCGAATTGAATCCCGGCGATTATGTCGTACACGTAAACTACGGTATCGGGCTTTTTAAAGGCATAGAACGAGTCAAAGCCCTCGGTAACGAGCGCGATTACGTTAAGCTCGAATACGCCGACGAGGAAACCGTTTTTATCCCGATTGAACAGGTGAACCTTGTGCAGCGCTATATCGGAAACGAAGGGGAGGCGCCGCGTCTTGACCGATTGGGTTCCAAAAACTGGGAAAACCGAAAAAACCGCGTAAAAAAATCGGTTGAAGATATCGCCGAAAAACTGATTGATTTATATTCGCGCCGTAAAGCCTCCCGCGGTTTTGCTTTTCCAAAAGACGGTGAATTTATGACCGCCTTTGAAGCGGCCTTTCCTTATGCCGAAACCGATGACCAGCTGACTGTTGCCGAAGAAATCAAAGCCGATATGGAAAAGCCCGTTCCCATGGATCGGCTTATTTGCGGCGATGTCGGTTACGGAAAAACCGAACTTGCCATGCGGGCGGCTTTTAAAGCC
>CAUTRX010000182.1:0-3675 GCA_963540775.1 uncultured Treponema sp.
ATGATAGTTCAAAAAAAAAGAGGGCTGCCCTTTGCCTTTTTCAATAAAAAAAGCCGGGTAAATCAGGAATTCGTTATTATTGAAGCGGATTCAAAACGTGCACAAGAGGCGGCGGAACGCTTTCCGTCTGCGACGGTCTATAACGCCGACGTTACCGACGAAAGTTTTATAGAAGAAGAAGATTTAAGCGCGTTTGATTTGGTTATCGCCGCGACAAACAATCATGAATTGAATATGATTACTTCCGCATACATGAAAACGCTTGGCGTACGTAAAGCGGTGTGTTTGGTGCAAAGCGGCAGTTACGCAACCATCGCGCGCGATATAGGTATCGATGTTGCGGTGCCTATAAAAGATGCGGTTGTCGATACGATTTTAAGCCATTTGCGCGGCAAAAGCGTTACCGGAATTCACACTTTGGCCGAAGGCGAGCTTGAAATAATTGAAGCCGTCTTGCCGCCGTCGGCGCCCGTATTGGGTAAAGAACTCAAAGACATCGCCGTTCCCGGCTCTTTTATCATTTTGCTGATTCAAGAGCACGGATCACAGCAATTTGTCATTCCTTACGGAAAAACCGTTTTCGAAGCCGGCGACCGTCTTGTAATGCTCACGTATACTAAAGATATTCAGCGTACAATGGAAATGTTCGGAGTGGGAAGCTGATGGTTATCTCTTTGGTACGTATCATCGGTGTTTTGTTAGCCCTCATTGCACTTACCATGTGCATACCCGTAAGCGCCGCCCTTGTACACGGTGAATATACGGTTTTGCCCGCATTTTTGATTCCGATGGCGGTGTGTGTTGCGGCGGAAGCGGTACTGTTTTTTGTTACGCGCGGGTATGTTTTTAAATTGAATACAAAGTCAGGTTTTGTCGTCGTCGCCGTTTCATGGCTGAGTGCGTGTCTTTTCGGCGCCGTTCCCTTTTTGCTGTCGGGTTGCATTTCCGGTTTTGCCGACGCTTTGTTTGAAAGTGTTTCCGGTTTTACGACCACTGGTGCGACGATTTTATCCGAAGTTGAAGTTTTACCGCGTTCAATCAATGTATGGCGTATGCAAATGCACTGGCTCGGCGGTATGGGAATTGTCGCGCTGACGGTGGCCCTTTTGCCCGTGCTGGGCGTCGGCGGCTTTCAGCTTATCAAGGCGGAAACGACCGGGCCGGAAAAGGGCAAAATCACGCCGAAAATTACCGTAACCGCAAAAATCCTGTGGTTTATTTATATTGCGCTTACAATTTTACAAACCGTTTTGCTTATGTGCACAGGAATGGATTTTTTTGATGCGCTCGGCCACAGTTTTGCGACGGTCGGAACGGGCGGGTTCAGTTCGCGTAATTCGAGTATCGGTTCTTACGGCAGTGCCGCCGCCGACTGGATTTGCACCGCGTTTATGATTCTTGCGGGAGTGAACTTCAGTTTGTATTACCGGGTTTTAGCGGGACACGGCTCGGAATTGCTGCAAAACACGGAATTGAAGGCATATGCGGCAATCGTTGCCGGCGCCTCCCTTATCATTGTTCCGTTTATTATGCCTCTGTACGGCTCTTTTGTTGCGGCTTTGCGGTATGCATCGTTTCACGTGGCTTCGATTATTTCGACAACCGGTTTTTCGACGGCCGATTATTCGTTGTGGCACCCTGCGGCGCAGGCGGTTTTGTGCGTTCTTATGCTTATCGGCGGCTGCTCGGGCTCGACGGCGGGCGGTATTAAGGTTATACGCTGGGTGGTTTTGGGAAAACAAATGGGCGTCGAAGTAAAACGCCTGCTTCACCCGCACGGAGTTTTCAGCATTCAGTTGAATAAGCGGGCGGGACGGAAGGACGTTGTGTATAATGTTGCCGCCTTTACGTTTTTGTATTTTTTTATTTTGATGCTTACCACGTTTGTCGCTGCAACGGACGGTGCGGATTTATTAACTTCTCTTACGGCCTCTTTTGCACTCGTCGGAAACGTGGGGCCGGGTTTCGGAAATGTGGGGCCGGCGCATAATTTCGGCTTTTTTTCGGACGCGGCAAAATATTGGTTTTCATTCGCCATGCTTGCGGGGCGCTTGGAGCTGTACACTATGCTGATTTTTTTTATGCCCGGCTTTTGGAAAAAATAGCGTGCAGCCGATACAAATTGCCGCGAAATGCGCTTTCCAGGGGCTGCTGTTTTGTGCCGCTTGATTTTATCAACCGCTTATTTCGGGAGAGGAATATGTTCAAAATAATAGGTAAAATGACGGGAAAAAAGCGGCTTGTTTTTTTTACGGCGGTGTGTGTGCTTGCCGCAGCTCTTTTTGCTCTCGGCGGAATGCGCCTTTTTTTCACTCCGCGCTATACGGTGCGCATTGACGATGCGCTTTTTGAACGTTACGTACTGCCGCTAAAGGAAGATACGGACGATATGCCGCTGAAAAATCTGCCTTTTACTTTTAAAAAGATGAGCGATACCGATAGAAAAATCCCCTTTTTCGGAAAAACCGAAATTACGGCGGCGAGTATTTTTTGTGAAAAGACTTTTCCGTTTTTTTCAGTGGAGCAGGGGACGCCCAATGTTACAAAATATCCGCTTGAAAAAAGCGTATTCGTACCTTCCGTATCCGCTGAATTTGAAGATCACAGTGCGGCCGATCCGGTTTTGAACCCGTACTTGACGGTGAGTATTACGGCGCCTTCGGAATTGCCGGAAAAAAACCGTGCGCTTCCCGTTGACGGTTTATACGCGGGAGATGAAAAATATGCACTGACGGCTACCACCTGTGCGGTGTGCACGGTCTTTGTCGAAGAAATTGCCCCGGCGATACGCGGATGGTGCGAACGGACATTCGGCTGCCGGCAAATTCAAAAAACCGCCTTTGTCGCCGCCGTCGGGGATATTATGACGGCACGGGGCACGGAAGATATTTTGATACAAAATCCCGACGGACTTAATAAAGTTTTTTCAACGACGCTTCCCGTTTTGCAGCGCAACGACATTACCATCGGCAATCTTGAAGGGGTCGTCACCGATTCTTCAAATGCGGCGCTTAAAACGTACACTTTTAAGTTTAAAAAAGCCGTTTTGCCGTTTTTGAAAAAAGCGGGCTTTACATATCTTATGCAGGCGAATAATCACTGTTACGATTTCGGGGAAGCCGGCTTTAAGGATACGCTTGCAGCCCTTGCGGAATACGATATTCCCACTTCGGGAGCGGGGCTGAACGAAAAAGAAGCTGCACGTTTTTACCGTACGGAAGCGCAAGGGCAACCGGTTGCGATAATTTCGTGCGGGGCATTTCCCGTTGAACGAAGCGGTTTTAACGGAAAGGCATCGGCAACCGCCACCGAAACGCGTGCAGGTATTTTGTGGGCAGGAGACACGCTTTTGCAGGGTATCGCACAACAAAAGGCGGACGGTAACTTTGTCGTTGTCAATGTGCACGGCGGGGAAGAATACCGTTTTTTTCCCACAAAAGAACAGCGCGCCTTATACGAAGCGTTTTGCGATGCGGGAGCCGATGTCGTTTTCGGCAGTCATCCCCACGTGCTGCAGCCGACTGAACGGTACAACGGCAGTTTAATTGTTTATTCGCTCGGTAATTTTTTGTTTAGCGGAATGAGCGAAATGCCCGGCGCGACCGATAGTGAAATTATCAGGCTCGGTATTTACGGCGGAAAAATTCTCTATACCGAAATATATCCTGCAAAACT
>CAUTRX010000183.1:0-3673 GCA_963540775.1 uncultured Treponema sp.
TACGATTTAGAACTCGTCGACCTGTTCGAAGACACAGTTATCGAACAGGTCTAATCACATCGGTTGTCACCATTCCGGCCCCATAAATAACGGATGCATAAATCGCTGCGCACATTTTCCGCTTTTGTGCTATAGTGTGCACATGGAAAAGCAACCGGCAATGTACATCCTTGAGCGCTATCTTGAGCGCTATATGAATTTTGAAAAAACTCCCCAAAAAGATTCGCTATGGCTTAAAACAATGCAGTCTTTGTGCACGCACTGTGCACAACCGCAAAGCGCATATAAATCGATTCATGTTGCAGGCTCAAAGGGTAAAGGTTCGGTGAGCGTATTGTGTGCCTCGGTTTTGGAAGAAGCGGGCTTTAAAACGGGTCTATATACTTCCCCGCATGTAAGCGACATACGCGAGCGCGTCGGACGGGCATCGGGCTTTTTGAGCGAAGCCGAATACCAAAAGGCGCTCGATATTTTTATTCCCGCCGTCGAGCATTTCGGCGCATCAAAATCGGAAGGTAAAAAAAATCCGACATGGTTTGAATTGATGACCCTGTTTTCTTTTATGTGCTTCCGAAGCTGCGGTATGGACTGGGGAGTTTTTGAAACGGGACTGGGAGGACGGCTGGATTCGACCAATGTTATTCTGCCCGAAGTGTGTGCCATAAACCTGATTGAACTTGAACACACCGAATATTTGGGAAACACGCTGCAAGCAATTGCAGCCGAAAAAGCCGGCATTATAAAACGGGGAGTTCCCGTCTGCATTGCGCGGCAAAAAGATTCGGTAAAAAAAGTGTTCGCGGATACGGCCCGAAAAATGGATGCGCCCGTTTTTTTTCTCGATGAATCGATTGCACATATCGATTGCCGCCCATTGCACACGGATTTGGGTCGTTCCGACAGATTTTATACAACGGGCAAAAGCGGCGCTCACGGCGGCGCAATTCAAAAAGTCCGTATCGATTTTCAAAGCGACGGGAAAAGGGAGCCTTCTGCGCGGTTTGTCCGGCCGCTGTCGTTCACCCTTAAACTTGCCGGGAATTTTCAAGCGGAAAACGCCGCACTTGCCGCGCTCACTTTAAAAACCGCCCTACCCGACTTGGACGAGGCGATAATAGAGCGCGGGTTTGCAAAAGCTTTTCTTCCCGCCCGTTTTGAAATACTGCAAACCGCCGTTTTCGGTAAAACACTTACCCTTGTTTCGGACGGCTGCCATACCCCCAACAGTTTAAGCGGCACCTTGGACAGTTTTTTTCAATATTTCGGAAAAGGCGCGCACTTACTCTTTGCCTGCGCTGCGGATAAAGACGTACAGGCTCTTGCACGGATTATCAGCGAATCGGCGTGCGCTTTCAGCCGCATTACGTTGACAATACCCGGTACACAAAAAGCTTCAAATTATGCATACACGTGCACCGCTTTTGCCGCCGTTTTTTCGGCGGATATGCTGCACGGTTCGGAACACTATGAAAAAGAAATACGGACGGCGGCTGAAAATGCCGCAAAAGAAAACAAACCGCTGCTTGCGGCAGGCTCTTTTTATTTGGCGGCGGAGGTAAAACGGTATTTGCAAAACACAGCCGAATTTTAAAAACGCCCCGAAAACGGCGCGTGCGGCGTCGTTTGTTTAAATATCGATTTCAAAATGCAGCGGTTTTCCGCTTGCAGGGTGTTTAAACTCCAGCGCATAAGCGAAAAAACACAGTTCGGTTTGTCCTAAAACGGCAGACGCTTTCTCGTACCCGGCTAAGCTATCTATTTTACCGTTTTTGCCCGAATCCTCCGCTTGAACGGAAAAAAGCGGATTGTATAAAAAGTCGCCTATAACGGGCATGAGCGCCCACGCAAGATGGGCACGTACTTGATGACGGTAGCCGCGTCGGATACGGCAGTGTACACGCAGCATCGGCGGTACCTCGGTCGGCTGCACCTCCGCACTTCCGTTTGAGCGTAAAGCATGCGTAAAGAATCTTTTCCGTTCGGACTCGGAGGGTTCTTCGATACATAGCACTTCGGTACAGTACACGGTGCCGGCAGCTTTTTTCAAATCGGCTTTACCGGAATTGTCAAAAACGGGCTTTACCCGCTTTCGCCCGGCACCGTAGGGACGAAAACGGCTTTCGATATAAAAGGGCGGTTTGCTTTTCATCGAAAAGCCGAGTGCGTGACAGTATGCGCGGTAATATTTTACAAAGGCGCCGTTTTTTTGCTGCGCTTCAAAAGCGTCGAATGCACGTTTATTCAATGCGGCAAGCAGCAACCCGCGTGTCGCCGTATCCAAACGGTGCACAAGACCGCCTTCAATGCTTTTTTTGCCGCAAAAACCTGCCGCAGCGGGAAAAAGCCGCGCAATTTGGGCAAAAGCATTATCCGAATCGCCCACAGACAACGGAGCGGAAGCAAGACCTGCCGGCTTATCGATTACGACAAAATCATCATCCTGCGCTACAATGCCGATTTTTAAATCAATCATACAAAACCTTTTTGCGGCATTCCGGTAAAACGGCGGGTTTAAATTCGCGGTGCAGAATTTTCAATACTTGCTTAAAACGGAGCGGAACGGGAGCTTTGAAAACGCTCAAATCTTCCGCACGGAATTGCCGGTAATCGGCGCATGGAAGACGGACGGCAAGCACGCGCGCATGCAGCATTAAAGAAGCGTCCGCAAAAAGCGTATCTTTTTTTCCGTAAAGGGGGTCACCCAAAACGGGACAGCCCAGATGTTTCATGTGCACGCGGATTTGATGGGTGCGTCCGGTTTTTATGCGGATGCGCATAAGCGAATATTCACCGTAAATTCCGATACAGCGGTACAGGGTATGGGCGAATTTTCCCGTTCCTTCGCGCGTACTCACGGCGAATTTTTTGCGGTTTGAAGGAGAGCGGCCGATGTAATTTTTTATTTCCCCGGATAAAGACGGCGGATGTCCCTGTACTACCGCAATGTAGTCTTTTATTACGCGGCGTTTTTTAAACTCGGTTTGCAAAAACACTTCGGCATCTCTGTTTTTTGCCGCAATAAGTACGCCGGAGGTATCTTTATCCAAACGGTGAACAATCCCCGGACGCTCGCTGTTTTGACAGCCGGCGCCCCAATGGGCAAGTAAGCCGTTGGCCAAAGTCCCCCGCCGGTTTCCGGCACCGGGATGGGTGACCATCCCCTGCGCTTTGTCGACGACGGTAACGTCATCGTTTTCGAATAAAATATCCAAAGGCAGGTGTTCAGGCTCAATGTATTCGGGAAGCGGGTCTTCCCATTCAAGGTAGACGGATTCGCCGCCCTTTAAGCGGAGGGAAAGTTTTGCCGCTTTGCCGTTTACCATAATGTGGCGCACGCCCGTTTTTAAGCGCGAGCGGCTGATATTTTGAAAGCGCCCGGCATACACATCCAAACGGACGGGACAGTCGCACGCATCGGCGGTAAAAGCTATCGAGGGCATTATTCGCTTCCGCCGTTTGCGCCGCCGCCTACCGTATGCTCTTTATCCCGATTTTCATCATCTTGTTGAATGTGCACCGCAGGCGTATCTCGGCGCACATCCGAGTCGTTTTGAACCGCCTGCGTACTTTGCGACTGTTCCGCATTTTCATCTTAGGCGATACGAATAAAGGGGCTTTGTTCTTCGCGGGTTTTTTTCACATTCTTTTTTTTACGGGCGGCTTTTACTTGCAA
>CAUTRX010000184.1:0-3671 GCA_963540775.1 uncultured Treponema sp.
TTATCCTTTGATGGTACCTTGTTCATTACGGCACTTTTATTGCCGTGCGGTACTAAATGCCCTGATCGGCGATACGATGAGTTCGCGGCTTTTTCAGGCACTCAGGGAACGAAGCGGTTATTGCTACACGGTGTACAGCTTTTTTTCGGTCTATACCGATTGCGGCTATTGGTGCGCGTATGTGTGTGCGCCGAAAAAAAATGCCGCAAAAATCGTTGCGGCCATACGGGCGGAATTGGCGCTGCTTGTGCAAAGCGGCTTTACTTTTGATGAAGTGTCCGCGGCAAAAGAACACGTGTGCGGCGAAGAAATTATCAATGCCGAAGATACCGAACACCGTATGAAACGTTTGGCGCGCAGCCGGTTTTCCGGTTTTGAGAAAACGGATTTTGACCGAAGCATTGAAGCGATACGGAGCTTAAGTGATGCCGAATTGACCGAAGAATTGCGGCGTTTATTGAACCCCGATTGCGAAACGACGATTATATACGGCCCCGAGTTGAGCGAATCGGTACGGAAAAGAATCGAAAAGACATTGTAGCGAAAAATCGGTTTTAACGGTGAGTCAACGGCCAAGCGGTACTGCTGCCCTATCGTTTTTTACCGAACACCCGTATCGGGCACTACTAACAACTCGTATCGCTGTATGCGAATGGCTCGTATGCCGTTATGCGAATGACTCGCATCGCTGTATACGAATGGTTCGCATCGCCGTATACGAAGGTTTCGAGCAGCAGTGTTTCGGCGTGCTTGCACAGACCGCGGCGAAACGCTAAAATGGAGCACATGGAAAAAAAACTTTCGGAATGTTTGAATTCCTGCCGCGATTCTTTTCGCCGTACAATCGAATTGAATGGCGATACGGATCCGCTTATAAAAAATATCGTATTCGATTCAAAAAAAGTTTTGCCGGGCTCTCTTTTTTTTGCCTTGCCGGGGCTGCACGTACACGGAAACGATTTTGCGGAACAGGCTATACATGCGGGCGCATGCGCCGTTATATTTGAAGGAAGCTTGCCCGAAAAAGCCCTGCAAGCCGCAAAGCGGCAAAACGCGGTGTTGCTCCGTGTCGATGACAGCCGTTTTGCCATGTCGCCCTTTTCGGCCGCGTTTTACGAGTATCCGGGGAACAAGTTATGCGTAGCCGGCGTAACGGGAACCGAGGGAAAAAGCTCAACCGTTTTTTTTATCTGGCAGCTGTTGCGCTTGGCGGGGAAAAAGGCCGGCTTTATTTCGACCGTCCAGTATTCCTTAGGCGGAGAGGCCGTCGATAATCCGGAGCACCAAACCACGCCCGAAGCGCCGATTGTGCAGGAACAATTGTACCGCATGGCCGAAAACGGCTGCGAGTTTGCAGTGGTCGAATCCTCATCGCACGGCCTTTCGGTAAAAACAAACCGCTTGGGGGACGTTCCCTTCGATACGGCGGCGATGATGAACGTCAATCACGAACATTTGGAATTTCACGGAACCTATGAGTGCTACAAAAACGATAAGGCGAACCTGTTCAGAAAAATGACCGGCCACGACCACGTAAAGCATATTGCGGGTACGCCGAAAACCTTTAAGCCCTTGGGTATTGTCAATGCCGCAGACCCGGCAGCCGAAGACTTTGTAAAAGCCGCCGCCCGCCTTTGCGAGCCGCCTTCCGTTTCCCCTGTGTGTTCCGTACCCGTTGCGGGCTTTGTGCCGCCGAAAGAACTGCAAAACGCTGCGGATTTTTCGGGCGGCAGTACGCTCAACGTCCGCGACGGCACTGTACCCGATTTTTGCGGTACTGCGCTCAGCGTTCGCGACGGCGCGTCCGGTGCCCATGGCGCAGCGCTTGACGCCGTAAACGAATCGCTGTATGCGGCAGGATTGTACCGCATTGAAAACGTAAGCGAAACGGAACGGGGCTTATCCTTTGACTTATGCAAAAAAGGAAGCGCCGACATTCACGTAAAAGCGCCGCTTGCGGGAGCCTTTAATGCGTGCAACGTTACGGCGGCCATTCTGCTCGTTGCTCAAATGACCGAAAAAGATGTTCAGGAAATAGCAGCTCTTGCCTGGCATCTTAATCCCGTGCGCGGCAGAATGAGTCCGATATGCAAAGGGCAGCCCTTTGAAGTGCTCGTTGATTACGCGCATACGCCCTCGTCCTTTTACACGGTGTTTCCGCCGCTCAGACAAAAAACACAGGGGCGCATTATCAGTCTTTTCGGTTCGGGCGGAGAGCGCGACACCCAAAAGCGCCCCGTTCAGGGAAAAATCGCTTCGGAATACAGCGATATTGTTATCTTAACCGATGAAGATCCGCGCGGCGAAGAGCCTATGGAATTGCTCGAAATGATTGCCGCAGGCTGCACTTCACTGAAGCGGAACGAAACCCTCTTTTTAATCCCCGACAGAAAGGCTGCAATACGTAAAGCCTTTTCGCTCGCCCGGCCGGGAGATGCGGTTTTGCTTTTGGGTAAATCGCACGAAAATTCAATCATCTATAAAGACAGGGTTATACCCTACGACGAAATAAAAGAAGCCGAAACCGCTTTGGCGGAAATGGGTTATACGGGAGAATAAAAACACTATGAACATCGCGGTTTTATACGGCGGAAAAAGCGGAGAGCACGAGGTGTCTTTGCGTTCCGCCTCTTCGGTTGTCCGCCGTATCAATCGGGCAAAGCATACGGTCATCCTCATCGGCATTGCCAAAGACGGGTGCTGGTATCTTCAAAGTCAAAAAGAATTGACACGCGTTCTTGCAGACGATTCGGCTTTTTTGCGTATTGATGAAAATCCTGCTTGCCTTGTACGTATTCTTCCCGGCGGAGGTTCAAACGCCGCCCTGCAATGCGCCGTAAACCTTGAAGGAAAAGCACGCAAAACGGACGAAAGCTGCGCGATTCAAACCGATATTGTACTTCCCGTTTTGCACGGCTCTTACGGCGAAGACGGTCTTGTGCAGGGCCTTTTGGAAATGGCCGAACTTCCGTATTGCGGCTGCACGGCTTTGAGCAGCGCCCTTGCGATGGACAAAGAACAGACAAAAAAAGTGTGGATGCAGGAAGGCTTACAGGTTGTTCCATTTGTGTGCATAAAAAGCGCCGACATAATACAGGACGGTTCGGCTGTGCAGCCGGAGGGTTTTGAAAAAGTTGCAGCTTTAGTCGAAAAGCGATTCGGTTATCCCTTGTTTGTAAAGCCCGCGTGCGCGGGAAGTTCGGTCGGGGCCGCAAAAGCTCATTCGCGAGAAGAATTGGAAGCGGCGGTACAAAACGCTTTTTTATGGGACGAAAAGGTGCTGATAGAACAGTGTATCGACGCGCGCGAAATCGAATGTTCGGTTACGGGAAACGCCGCAATTTCGGCTTCGGGGAAAACGGCAGTAACGTCTTACACGCCCGGAGAAATTGCACCGACGCACGGTTTTTACGATTACGACGCCAAATACACCGACCCCGACGGAGCGCGCCTTTTAATCCCCGCGCCCCTTACCGATGACGAGGCGCAACGGGTAAAAACAATTGCCGAAAAAGCATACCGCGCCCTCGACTGCAGCGGCCTTGCCCGTGTGGATTTTTTTATCGATAAAAAAGACGGAACCCTCTACTTAAACGAAATAAATACCCTGCCCGGTTTTACGTCAATCAGTATGTTTCCGAAAATGTGTGAAGCGACCGGTCTTTCATACG
>CAUTRX010000185.1:0-3664 GCA_963540775.1 uncultured Treponema sp.
GCCATGACGAGCGCGAGCAGACGCTCAATCAAATGCTTGTGGAAATGGACGGCTTCGACAATAAAGACGGGGTTATCGTGTTGGCGGCGACCAACCGTCCCGATGTACTGGATCCGGCCCTCTTGCGTCCCGGCCGTTTTGACCGGCAAGTATATGTTTCGCTTCCCGATATAAAAGAGCGCGAATCGATTTTGCTTGTTCATGCAAAAAAAATCAAATTAACCGACGACGTTGATTTTAAACACTTTGCGCGCGCAACTTCGGGTATGAGCGGAGCCGATTTATCGAATATGATTAACGAAGCGGCTTTGCTCGCGGCGCGTAAAAACAAAGAAAAGGTGTCTTTCACCGAATTGGAGCAGGCGCGCGATAAAATCCTCATGGGAGTTGCCCGCGAATCGATGGTGATGCCGGAAAAAGAGCGGGTGATGACCGCCTGTCACGAAGCCGGCCACGCACTGCCGTATTACTATTTGAAACATGCTTCCCCCTTGCATAAAGTGACGATTATCCCGCGCGGAAAGGCGCTCGGATTGACCGTCGGTTTACCGAAAGAAGATTCATATTCTCACACAAAGAGCAAACTTAAAGACCGGCTTGTCATTATGTTCGGCGGTTACGCGGCAGAATCGATTGTCTACGGCGAAACGACGACCGGAACGCAAAACGATATACAGCAGGCAACCGATATTGCACGCCGCATGGTGTGCGAATGGGGCATGTCCGATGATGTAGGAGCGGTTGCCTACGGTCGGGAAGACGAACCGATTTTTATGGGGAAGGAAATAGAAAGGCGCAAAGGATATTCGGAAGAAAGTGCGCAAAAAATAGATATTGCGGTGGAAAAAATATTGCGCGAGGCGCGCGATCGCGTTACAAAAATTCTTACCGAACACCGCGATCAATTGGATAAGCTGACTCAGGCTTTGGTTGAAAAAGAAACCCTCGACGATAGGGAAGTGCGTCTGTTACTCGGTTTTGAACCTCTTGCGGAACAAGATGAAAATCGGGAAGAGGATACAAGCGGCTTGGAAGGCCCGCGGGTAAATTTGCGCCGGTAACGGAATTTTACGCAAAAAGGAGGCGGTTATGCGGAAAAAGACGGTATATGCGCTGCGGATTGCGGCGGCACTGTATGTGAGTATGTGCTCGATTTTGGGATTTTCGGAAACCGAAGCCCATTACCGAAAAACCGCTGTGCGGTACATAGAGACGGCAAAAAAATTTTTGGAAGAAGAAAATTACAGTGCTTCTCTTTCGCAAACGGCTTTGGGATTGACTTTCGATAAAAGCATTGCCGATTTGTATTACATTCAAGCGCTCGCTTTATCCGTGCAGGGTGCATCGCCTCATGAGATTTTTCCTGCGCTGAACGCTTCTTTGGAGGCGGATTGGTACGAATACAACAGGGACGCTGCGCGCCTTTTGCTTGCGGATTTATATGTAAAAACCGGTCAAAGTGCACAAGCTCTGGATATACTGAATGAAAAACCCGCGCTGTACACAACCGATGCGCTGTATGCGCGCGCACGGGCTTTATACCGTTTGGGAAAAAGCGGACAGGCGCGCGATGTTATAAAGCGTGCAGCCTTTCAGCATCCCGATGACGAACGTTTTGCGCACTTGTTTTTTGATGCCGAGCGCATTTTTTCGCCGGAAACGGTTTCCGCGCAAAAACGCACCGATAAAAACGCACAGGATCTGACAGGGCTTTTTTTGTCGCGTCTCAACGATTTGGAAAAAGCGGATCCGGATATATTGCTTAAGGCTTCAATTTTTGCGCAAAACCGCGCGGATACGAAGCGCTTCCTTAGAGCGTGGAATGCGTACGGAAAAACCGACCCGTATTACGGAATATACGCGCTGCAATACGGCTTACTGACTGAAGAGGCCGCCTTTGAGTACATGCTGCCGTTTTTTAACGGCACAACCGATTACAATTGTTTAAAAAGCTTTGTTTCGCTTATTTCCTCCGACGCGGTAAAAGAGCGGCTGCGCCTCTTGTATGAATCTTTTGAAGGAACAATCAATTTCGACACGGACAAAGACGGTATTGCCGATATGACGGCGGCTTACCAGTACGGCCGCCCGTTGCGCATAGACTACGATAAAAATCAGGACGGCAAAAAAGACTGGGAAGCCGAATGCGATTACGGCGTTCCCGTAAAGCTTACTTTATTTTCGAAAAATATTGTGTTGTGGTACGGCGCTTGGCCCGAGGCCGCAAGAGTCATATGCGGAGCGTCCGGCGAAACCGAAAATTGCAGTTATGATATTCTCGACAATGCCTTATTATGGACGCCTTTCCAGTTAATCAGTGACCCGGTCTCTCAAATTCAGGGTGAGGCCCTTTTGCACATTCCCGTTTTGGCCGAATATGCGCAGGATTTTCCCGATGAAGATTTATTTGTGCTTTCTCACACGGTTGAACGTCCCGTTGACGAGTATCCTGCCGCTTCGGTCCGCTTTAACGTGCTGCACGGAATGATTCAATATGCGGTGTACAGCGATAACGAAACCCCGTATGCGTATGCGCGTTTTGAAAACGGTATTTTGCAGTACAGAAATGTCGACAGAGACCGTAACGGTACATATGAAATTGTAGAAAATTACGGATTCGACCGCGAACACAGATCGGAATACCGCAAAAAAGAAGAGGCGCCGTTAAGCCGCCGCCTTTTCGGCCCTGAAGATCTGGCAACAGGTTTATATATACACAGCGTAGTGTATGAAGATTCGGAGGCGGTGTTTACCGAAACGTACGATCCTGACGGCGGTTTTTCTTTGTCGAAAAAAAGCCGTGCAAGCGGCGGATGGGACGCTCTGTACACGCGCACAAAGGAAAATACCGAATCGATAGAATACCTTCAGCCTTTTAGCGGAAAAAAGGTAAACATCACTTTGGAAAAAGGGGTACCCGTTTTATCGGACGGACGCAAAGTTATAAAAGATCCCGCCGCTTCTTTTTTTTGGCTGGGAGAATATCCGGGCGCAACGTATGCCGAAATCGTTATGGAAAAACTTAACCATAAGGACGCTTCGGGTGTTATATTTACATTGAGCGATGTGTTTCAATTTAAAGACACGGGCGCGCCTATACGAATTTTTGCGGTTAAAAACGGAGATACCTATTTTGGAGAAGTGTTGCACGAATAAATATATCCGTGTGTGTGGCGGTGCTTTGCACCTGTTTTGTATTTTATACGCTGTTATGTGGTTTGCCGCGTGCGCCGTGCACCGGCAAAGTGTTGAATATCCCGACTTTACGGATGAGCATATATTCAATAAAGAAACGGAAGATATAAAAAAAGCGCTTGAAAAAGATACGCTTCGTTCGCTGTGGCGTGCGGCTTTGCTTGTTATGCATATTGATGAACAAAGCGGCGGTGATTTTGAACACAAAAACCGTTTTGCACTGCAAGCCTCAGCTTTATTCACCGATTGCGCTTTATCTACCGAAAAATGCATATATAAAAGCGTCGAAGAAAAAAAATGGGCGCGTGCGGTGCGTTTTGCCGAAAGTTTGGAAGCGGCGCATTCGGCACTGGGACTTCCGTTAAAAAAAAGCGCGCAATTTACTCAAGCCGTTGATACGGCTCAAACCGCTTATAAAAATCTTTTCGTTTTGCCGCAGCATAAAGCCGATAAAGCTCTTGCTGATTTT
>CAUTRX010000186.1:0-3661 GCA_963540775.1 uncultured Treponema sp.
GATCCGCCGACATACAAACCTTTAACTCCCTTCGCAATTAAATGGCGCGTAAGAGAACGCACAGCATCGGCACAAACCTTCCCGTCTCCGTCATAACAAGCGTAAAAAGCGGGAATAACTCCCTTATATTTGTCCAAATTTCTCATCGTGTAAATTCTCCTTAAAATACAATACGACCAGTATGTAAAATCAGCCTTTAACGGCGCCCATCGTAATACCCTGCGTAAACGACTTTTGAAAAATCAAAAAGATTGCAATCATGGGCATTGAGGCGAGTAAAGCACCGGCCATTAAAACGCCGTAATTCGCGCCGAACTCCTGCGCCAAAGTCGCCAAGCCCAAGGGCAAGGTAAGGTTTGCGCGGCTGTTTAAAAATACCAATTGCGAAAAATAATCGTTCCATGCTTGAATAAACGTAAAAATCGCCAAAGCGGCAAGTCCGGGCTTTACCAATGGAATTACAATATGCGTAAAAGTGGAAAACTCCCCGTAACCGTCGATTTTTGCCGCTTCTATCAATTCGGTCGGCATTGTCTGCGTAAACTGCTTCATTAAAAAGATACCGAACGGCCAGCCCGCCGCCGGCAAAATACAGGCAACGAGGGTATCGTGAAAGCCCCATGAAGAAATCAGCTGAACAAGCGGAATCAGTATAACCTGTTTGGGAAGCGACATGGCGGCGATAAAAATCCAAAAAATCGTTTTTACGCCTATAAATCGTTTTTTCGCCAAAACGTAACCGGCGGAAGCCGCAGTCGCACAAACCAAAATCATAGTCGAAATCGAAATAATAAAAGAATTTACTATCCATCGCCCGGCAGGCTGTTTGAATAAATCGACAAAGTTTACCAAAGTCGGATTGCGCGGAAACCATTCGGGCGGAAAGCTGACCGCAACAAGCTGATGTTTAAAAGCTCCGGTTAAAATCCAATAAAAAGGAAAAATAAAAAATACGGTCAAACAGGTTAAAAAAGTATAGATGACAATATTTGCCGCAAGGGATTCCTTATTTTTTTGCAGTTGTGTAGCCATTCAAATCTCCTCAATCCGTTAATAATCGACGTCTTGACCGAAAAATCTGTACTGCAAAGTCGAAATCAACACAATACAGAGTCCCAAAATAATTCCCATTGCGGACGAATAGCCGAACTGATAGAGGGTAAACGAACGTTCGTACACAAGATACATGATAGTCGATGTGGCAAAATTCGGGCCGCCGGCGGTTAAAAGCTGTATCAGCGAAAAACACTGGAACGAATTGATGGTCGAAATAATCAAAATATACAGCGTCGTCGGCAGCAATGCCGGCCATTTAATCAAGGTAAATACCTGCCAGTTTGAAGCCCCGTCTATTTCCGCCGCCTCTATCATACTTGAAGGAATGTTTCCCAACGAAGCAACGTATAATACAATGGGCTGACCGACCGAAGTGGTCAAAAGCACGGCGGTAACGGCACCGAGCGCATAGCGCGGATCGCCCAAATAGGCAATCGGTTCTTTTATAACACCGATAAATTGCAGCACGTAATTCAAAATACCGTACAGCGGATGATAAATCCATCCCCATACGACAGTGATACTGACTATTGAAGATACGGCGGGAAGATAAAAAACGCCCCTGAAAAAAGAGCGCACCGCCGGCTTTTTTGTATAAATATTAACCGAAACAAAAATGGAAAAAAGTAAAATAAGCGGAACCGTTCCGACAAACAAAATAAACGTGTTCGCAAGCGATTTAAGAAAAACCGGGTCTTGAAAAAGTCTTATATAGTTACCGAACCCGATAAACTTGAATTTACGCAATCCGTAATCGAAAAAACTGACGTAAAAACCTCTAAAAATGGGAGACAAAACAAAAACTAAAAAAAAACTCAACGCCGGCAGTAAAAAAAGGTACGATACGATTGTATCCTGCTTTAACTGCGCACTGATTTTGGGCATTCGTGCCGTATTCATAACAAAACTCCGTGATATGGGGGGCGGAACCGCAGGAATTTCCAAAAAGAAAATCCTGCGGCCGATATTACAACTTATTTTATGGCGTTTGATTGCTTAACAAAGGTATCAAGCGTTTTTTGTGCATCCTGTCCGTTCAAAGCCGCCTGCATAGCGGGGAACCAATAGGTACGCATTTCCTTAAAGCTGGGAATGGTATTGTAATACGCACCGAAAAATTTAACGGCGTTTGCATTCCATTTTTGTTCATCGTTTTTAAGGTCGATTTTGATTTTATCGGTTACGGGGAACAATCCGACTGCGGATATAACTTTCGGCGCCCATTCGGGGTCGGTGGCGATAAAAGTCGCCAATTTTTTAGCCGCCGCAATTTTAGCGGGGCTGCCGTTGTCGAATACACAGGGGCCGCCTACGATAAACTCAAGAACGGGATTTCCCGCATCGTTGGGGAAAGGCATAAAAATGGACGTAAATTTTTTACCGTTGTAATTGATTTTTGCATTGTTGATTTTTTCCAACTGCAAAGAATACAAAATCGTGCTTGCGGCGTTGGATGCGCAGTACATATCGATTGCGTCACCGGCTTGCAAAGCCGAACCGTTCATCAATAAACCTTCTTTTACCGCTTTTTGCAGCCACTGTACGTTTTTAACCGCGTTCGGACCGTTGAAGGTGTATTTTGTAAGATTGTCATTCATTAAGGGAGCGTTTCCGTGAAGGTTGACCATAAAGGCGCGGGTTCCCTGATCACCGCCCTGAGATTTGGCATAAAACACGGCGGGAACTTTACCTGTAGGAAGTTTTGCTTTTAAAGCGCGCATAAGGTCTTCGTACTGTTTTAAAGTCCATGTGCGGTCTGCCGTTTTATATGGAAGCATATCGATAAGCCCCAAATCTTCAAGCATTTCTTTATTGAATGCCATCATAAATCCGCCGGAATGAACCGGATACATATAGAATTTTCCGTCGGCACCTTTGGAAGCGGCCAAAGGTCCTGCGGCAAGGTGCGCTTTTTCCGGAGCGATGATATCGTCGAGCGGAGCGAGAATGCCGTCATTACCCCATGCAATAATGCGGCCGGGAGCATCGTAGGTAAAGTCGGGCGCCGTATTTGACGCAATAGCGGTTGTAATTTTAGCAGGGCCATCCTGGAACGAAATCATTTCCAAATTGACTTTAATGCCGGGATTTTTGGCTTCGAAAGCGGCAATTAAACCGCGTTCAAACGAACCGTCATCACCGAAGTTGGGAAATTCCCACCAGGTAAGGGTTACGGGCCCGCTTGAGTCCATAGCACCTTCCTGACCGCCTTTTGCGAATGCCGCTCCGAATGTGAGGGCAACGGCCAATGTAACCAACACAATTTTTTTCATATTTTCCTCCATACAAAAAACTATACTTGTATACTAGTCCGAAAATCCCGTTTTGTCAAGCAAAAAATTTTATTGTTCTTACAACGCAAGCACTTCTTTAAGGCCCTGTTGTAACGTTTGAGAAAAATTAATTCCGGCTTCTTCAGCCTTATAATTCAGCCATGCAGGAATGGTAACTGTTTTTTTCACGGCCTTTTCCGAAAACTGTTTACGCCATGCATCAGTATCGGCTATTATGTAATTTATAAATCCGTTTTCCGTTTTTATTTTTGATATATCGCTCGGTTTCGGTATCACTTGCTTATTATCTTCATAGTGGACAAGCATCATAG
>CAUTRX010000187.1:0-3628 GCA_963540775.1 uncultured Treponema sp.
CGGACATAACAAAGTACGGAATGCCCCCGCCGTACAAAGCATAATGCGAAAATACGAATTTCGGGTTGGGGTCTTTTTCCATTTCGCTGACAAGGTTTTGAAGCTGCGGTTCGCCGAGTACGCCGTTGCCGCTGTCGATAACGTACCATGAAAAATCTCTGGTTTTAAAGCGGTAATACGGAAAATACGGTTTTACATGAGTGCGCCAATGCTTCCATCCCGAATTGTATAAATCGTGATTGCCGACAACACCGTAAACGGGTACTCCTTTAGCGGCAATTTTTTCTGCAAAAGCTTCGTACTGTTTAAACTCTTCCTTTTTGCCGTGGTCGGCAATATCGCCCAACACAAATACGCAAACGGGTTTTGTCTGCGAACTAGAAGACAGCTGTTCAATTCGTTTAAGAAATTTTTCATCAAAGCGTTTTTTTCCCGCTCCGTAATGCATATCTGTTACGACAATAAAAGTATACGGATTCGACAACGGAATCCCGGGAGGCGTAACATCACGGATTTTTTTACTGCGCGACGCAACATCATCCGGCCGGTATAAAAATTGTTCCAGCCCGTAAGCGCACGAATAAAACAAAAAGGTACACAGCACGGCGAGCATCAAACACAGCGGGTAAAAAACATTTTTTTTACAATTCATCTTTCGTTCCTTAACGGCGGAATTTTAAACTGCACGGATACGCCCGCACTGACTGCGTTTATGTAAGAAGTGAGCGTAAACATATCCGAGTAGCGCACGCCCGAAAAAAACACTGCCTGAAAATGAGGATTTATAAGCCATGTTCCCCGCACCTCGTAGCGCGGATTAAAAAACAGCGGATAATAAAACGTATCGTATGAGGATATTGTAAATGCAAGCAAAAAACGCTTTGTCGCCGCTGCCTGCACGGTCAAAGACACGGCCGGCGTATGATCGATTATCAACGGAATTATACCGCGCAGTTTGTAAAAATCCGTCATTTTCAGTAAATACGAACAGTCAAAGGACAGTAAAATAAAATCGGCTTTTCCGGCGCAAATTTTCAAACCGAGCAGTATATTGTTTTCAATACAGCAATTGAGCATCCAATTCATATTATAAGCACCGTGAACGCCCAGTGAAAATGCGGCTTTTTTAAGCGGCATAAAATCTCCGAATACGGAAGAGCCGAATGTACCGGCTGTGTTTTTTAATCCCGCCTGCACCGACAGCTTCGGTGCAAAAAAACCGTAGCCCACTATATTGGACAAAACCGTTTCGCCGCCGGTAAGAAAATCGAACTGCATTTTATGCGACAGGCTATGGTACGCCTTCCCTTCGTTTTGTGATGCAAAGAGCACGGCACCGTATAAAAACCCGATATACATGATACAGATTTTTTTCATAGAAAAAGAATGTAGCACATTTTTTCCAAGGAGGCAAGCAGCAAGTCCAGCGGCAAAGCCTGGCAAGCCCGCCTGCAAAAATCAGCGGCGATATGTCAGCCGCTGATTTTAAATGTTCAGCTTTCCGTATTTTGTACGGAATCGGGTTTTGCGGTTTTTATGCGGAATAAAAAATACACCATGTGCAAAAACCACACTACCGCAAGGCATATTCTGCCGACGAGTACCCGGTGCATCATGACAAAGCCGAAGCCCATAACTACAGTTACCGAAATAATGACGGAGATTTTGGTTTTCAGTGTCATTTCTTTGCGTTCGACAAAGCTCTGCAAGTGTTTTTTGTACAATGAGGTACCCAAAAACCACTCATGCAGCCGCTCGGAACTTTTTGCAAAGAAAAAAACGGTTGCCATATAGAAAGGAACGGTCGGCAAAATCGGCAACATAATACCGATTGTACCCAGCCCCAAACAAATAAAACCGAGCACAATCCATAAGATTCGGATAGGATTTTTCATACATCTTCCTTTTGCATTTTAAAAATGCCGTGTGCAATATTCAGTGTCGACATACGGTGCGACACGATAATAAGAGTTTTGTCTTTCGCCGTTTCGTTCAGCGACTTTAAAATAATTCCCTCATTTAGAGAATCGAGGTTGCTGGTCGGTTCATCCAGCAGCATAACCGGCGCGTCGTGCAAAAAGGCGCGGGCAAGCCCTATGCGCTGGCGCTCACCGCCGGACAGCGTACTGCCGAGCTCCCCCACTTCGGTATCGTAGCCGTTCGGAAGAGACATGACAAAGTCGTGGAGCGACGCTTTTTTTGCCGCTTCCGTTATTTCTTCGCGCGACGCCCCCTGCTTTCCGATTGCGATATTGTTTGCAATCGTGTCGCGGAACAAAACCGTTTCCTGCGTTACGTACGATTCGGCACGGCGAAGAGCTGCGGTATCGATTTTGCGTATGTCTTTTTCGGACAGCGTGATTGTTCCCGCCTGCACATCCCAAAAGCGCATAAGCAATTTCAGCAGGGTCGATTTTCCGCAGCCGGAACGTCCGTGTATGCCGAAAATCCGTTTTCCGGGAATCGCAAGCGAAAAATCGTTCAATATCTTATCCGCTCCGTACGAAAAATCGACATGCGAAATATCGATATGTTCAGGCTGAACCGAAAGGCCGTTATGCACCTCTTCAACAATCGGTTTTTCATCGAGCAGCGACAAAACGCGCTCGCCGCTTGCAAGCGTTTGCATTAAGTTATTTGAAAGGTTCGACAGCGAAACGACAGGACCGAACGAACTCATTAACGTAACACCGCCCAAAATAAGATTTTCGAAACTGCATGTGCCGGCATTGAAAGCGCGGAACAAAATAAAAAACACCGACACATCGAAGGCAAGAATGCATAAATTCGTTACGGCGCGCTGAGAAGATTCAAGCGATGCCAGTTTTTTTTGCGTTTGCGTAAGTCGATTCGAACGGCTTTTTAATTCATCCAAACGCTTTTTACCGCAGCCGTACTGTATCGTTTCGTCAAGTCCGCGAAGCGAGTCGAGAACAAAGCTGCTCAACTCGCCGAAGGCATTGCGGAAGGTTAAGCCGCTTGATGTACCGAGCCGCGCGTTTATAAGCGGAATAATAACGCCGACGGTAACATATGCGCATAAAGCGGCTATACCTGCGGCCGTGTTGTTGTGCAGTATAAAGGCGGTCGTACACGCCGACACGATGATTGCAATTGCAATCGGAGAAATCGTGTGGGCGTAAAACACTTCCAGCTGTTCTATGTCGGAGGTTATCATCGAAATGAGGTTGCCCTTGTCTTTACATTCGAGTTTTGCCGGGCACAGTGCACGCAATTTTGTAAAAATCGTGTGCCGTATTACCGCAAGCAATTTAAAAGCGATATAATGATTGCAGTATTGTTCGCCGTAGTGAAATACGCCGCGCAAAACGGCTGCACCGATCAACAGATAGGGCAAAAGGTGCATCGGTATTATACCGGCGATGCTTGCAATGCCGGACGAAGCGCCTCTAGCGGCAAGCCGGACAATGCCGCCGCTTGCCGCAACCGTTAAAAATATCGCGCACAACTGCCCGATACTGCCGAGTATAATCGCAAGCAGCATAACGGGAATAAGTGTCCGTACCAAAACCGACAAACGCGCCATAATTACAAAAGCGCCTTTTGTTTTTACGTGCCGCTGCGGATTTTTATCGTTTTTGTCAATCGCCGTGTTCATTGTTTTACT
>CAUTRX010000188.1:0-3603 GCA_963540775.1 uncultured Treponema sp.
ACTCGCAGGAACAGGCAATCGTAGAGGCAAACCGCTGTCTGCAATGCAAAAGCGCTCCCTGTGTCAACGGTTGTCCGGTCGGCGTTCCCATTCCGCAATTTTTGGCGGAAACGGCTAACGGAGACTTTAAAAAAGCGGTCGACATTATAAAAACGACAAATCTGCTGCCGGCTATTTGCGGCCGCGTTTGTCCGCAGGAAAAACAATGCCAAAGCTTTTGCACTGTGGGTAAAATGCACAAAGATGTCGAAAAATCGGTTGCAATCGGTCGCCTTGAACGCTTTGTCGCCGATTACGAACGCGAGCGGAATTTGCAAAACGTGCCGGAAATCGCTGCGGAAACGGGAAAAAAGGTTGCGGTTATCGGTTCCGGCCCGGCAGGATTAACCGTCGCCGCCGACGTCCGCCGCGCAGGCCACTCGGTCACCGTATTCGAAGCGTTTCATAAAGAAGGCGGCGTTATGGTATACGGAATTCCCGAATTCCGCTTGCCCAAATCGATTGTTGCGGCCGAAGTTACCATGCTCAAAAAAATGGGCGTCGAATTCCGCACGAACTTTTTGGTCGGCAGAACGGGCACCCTGCCGCAGCTTTTGGAAGAACAGGGTTTTGATGCCGCCTTTATCGGAACGGGCGCGGGCTTGCCCAAATTCATGAATATTGAAGGCGAAAATCTCATCGGTGTGTTCAGTGCAAATGAATACTTAACCCGTGCAAACCTTATGAAGGCGTACGATACCGCCCGTGCGGATACCCCGCTGTACGATGCCAAACACGTATGCGTTGCAGGCGGCGGAAACGTCGCAATGGACGCAGCCCGTATGGCACTGCGCTTGGGCGCCGAAACCGTTTCGGTTGTGTATCGGCGCACCCGCAACGAAATGCCCGCCCGCCGCGAAGAAATCGCTCATGCCGAAGAAGAAGGCGTCATATTCAGGTTTTTGGAAAACCCCGTAGAAATCTTGGGCGACGAAGAAGGACGCGTACGCGCTTTACGCCTGCTTTCGTATGAATTGGGCGAACCCGATTCTTCCGGCAGACGAAAACCGGTTGCCGTAGCGGGCAGCGAACACGAGATTCCCTGCGACGCACTCATCGTTGCGTTGGGTAACGGATCGAATCCGCTCATGGAAAAAACCACTCCCGGCCTCGATGCCGACGAATACGGGCATATAAAAACCGACGAAGCCGGTAAAACTTCGTATCCTGCCGTGTGGGCGGGCGGAGACATCGTCTTGGGCGCGGCAACCGTCATTCTCGCAATGGGAGAAGGAAGACGCGCCGCCGCAAGCATAAACGAATATTTGGCCGGATAAGAATTCGTATCTCACGCATAGCCGAAACCTTTACAACGGCGGGAGTGGAACGACACCTTCGCCCCGCCGTACACATGAGACAACTCCTTACGGATTACATTTCCACCGTTTTGCGGGTGTACGACGGCACGGTGCTTTTGCAGTACAGTCATACCTGAGCGGCAATTGCCGAAACTTTGCATCTCTTTCCGGCACATACTGTTTTCTATTTCCATATTGACAAGTTTTATTGTCAATGATAGTATGTGTTATGCCAATAAAACTTGGCACATATAATGTTTACCGGCAAAAGGAGTTTTTATGGAAAATAAATCTGGTAAAGAAACTATTTTGGAAAAAAGCAGATTGGAAAAATCCGATGAAGGCATGGAACACGCCGAAATGCAGGGATTAAAGCAAGGATTCTATTGGATGAGTTTTGTATATGCAGCAGTTGCCGTTTGCAATCTTATTTTTGCCTTTACGAGGGGAGAACAAATGACGGCATTCTATGCGGCGTCGGCAATGTATTTTTGCTTTTCGGCATCCGCAGCGCACAGCAAATACCGATTTACCGGCAACAAAGGTTTTAAAATCGGCATGGTTTGCGCGGTTACCGCATCCGTGTGTTTTTTTCTTAACTGGATTGTGAAAACTGTATGGCCGTAACGGAAAAATTGATTTTATTGAACCGCCTTAAAGAAACGCGCACTGTAGCGGGAATCTCTCAGCAAAAGCTGGCGGACACCGTCGGCGTTTCCCGCAATACAATCTGTTCGATAGAAACAGGGCAGTTTAACCCTACGGCAAAACTTGCACTGCTTTTATGTATTGCGCTGGATAAAAAGTTTGAAGAGCTTTTTTATTTTGACGGTTCCTAAAAAAAATAAAATCTGCTGCCCGATTGTGCGGCCGTTACAATTATTTTGCACATAACCCTTTTATTCATTAATGCAAAAATCGGGACACGCCTAAAACGCACGGCCGGCGGGCACCTCCGAAAATTCGACGGAATTTTTAGAGGTGCTCTCCGGGGTTATGTCGTTTTTATTCGCAAACGCTGTGTCCTGCGATACGGCCGAACGTAATAATATCGGTGATGGCATTGCCGCCCAATCTGTTTGTACCGTGAATACCGCCGGTAACTTCGCCTGCGGCAAACAATCCTGCGATAGCGCCGCCGTCTTTTGATTGTACACGGGTTTTTTCATCGATTACAAGGCCGCCCATTGTGTGATGGGTTGCCGGAGACACTTTTTGAATATAAAAGGGACCCGTTTCGATTTTGCGTAAGGCGCCGGTTTTGGAAAAATCGGCGTCTTTTTTGTCTTCGGCAAAACCGTTGAATTTTTCGATTTCGGCCGCAAAAGCCTGCTCATCGATACCGAAGGCAGCGGCGGCGTCTTTTAAAGTGTCGGCCTTTACAATCAGCTTGTTTTTTTCCAGTGCATCGTATTCTTTTGCGTGAAGCGAGGTCATCTTGCCTATCGATTCAATCTCGTTTCCCCACACCAAATAGGCGCAAGCGTCGGTTTGGGCGAGAATTCCTTGCGAAATAACGTCTCGTCTGCCGCCTTCATTTGTAAAGCGTTTTCCTTCTTTGTTTACCAATACGGCGCCGTCGAATCGGGAGTTTGCAACATAGGAGATAATACCCGTTAACGGGTTACAGGTCGGGTACACTTGAATGTATTCCATATCGGTCAGTGCCGCGCCTACATCTTTTGCCATAAGAATACCGTCGCCCTGAGAGGCTTGCACACAGGTGGTTTTATACTTTTTTCCGTATTCCGCGTTGCATTCTTCACGCATTGCGATGTTTGCTCCGAATCCGCCGGTTGCCAGCACTACACCTTTTGAAGCCTGAAAAGTAACGGTTTTGCCGTCATTCTCGGCGGAAACTCCGTTTACGGCGCTGTCGTTTTGTAACAGTTTTACAGCCTTTGTGTTGTAAAAAATATCAATCCCCATTTCTTCGCACTTTTTTAAAAGCGGTTCGGTAAGCGCATAGCCTGAATTTCCCTGCGGTATGCACGCTCTGGGGACCGAGTGTCCGCCGAATTGCTGCACGCGGTCTTGAATAAAGCTCACGTTGATGTTGTCGCGCAACCATTCATAAGACGCCGCCGAATTTTTCGCCATGATGGAAACGAGGGCGGCATTGTTTTTGTTGTCGCCGCCTTTAAGCGTGTCGGCGGCATACTTTTCCGGCGAATCGGCAATGCCCTTTTTTTCCTGTAAATCGGAACCGGCCACATTTAAGCCGCCTCCCGACACCAGCGTATTGCCGCCGGCAAACCCGGTTTTT